>PKUH01000092.1 GCA_002869615.1 Desulfuromonas sp.
GGCAACAAGCTTGTTTCGATCCCCAACCTGGAGGGTCTGCACCGGGGCATTGCCATGGCCCTTGTCAACAAGCCGGAAAGGCTCGTGGCCGAAGAGATCCGCTTTTTGCGCAAATCTCTCGGCTGGTCGAAATCCGATTTTGCAAAAAAGTTCCACGTCAGGCCGGAGCAGGTCTCGCGCTGGGAAAGTGAGGCCAACCCCAGGCCGATGCAGGTGCAAAACGAGCTGCTGCTTCGCACTATTGTCGCCAAAGGGCAGAAAATCCAGGATTACGAAGAGCACCTGGAGGAGGTCGCATCAAAGGAGCCCTGCGGCAAATCGTTTCTCTCCATGTTTTTTGAGCGGGAAAAATGGCAGAGCAATCTGCCGCTGTGTCAGTGTTAAATAAGGTAAATAAGCCTGTCCCCTTTTTGCCTGCCTGAAGACATTAGAAAATGGGCATTGCGGAACAATTGGCAACCAAAGGACGCGGAGGACTTGGAGAAGCTGGCAGCCCGATGCTTTAAGTGAAGGATGCCCAACAAATGCCTGCTTTCGACTTGCACACCCACAGCAAATAAGAAACAGAGAGTCTTATATTTTGGTGTGAAATAAAGGGAATGCTATGCCTTTAGATGATAAGCGCATGATGGAGTTGCAATATTACCAAACCTATTATTTTGCAAACATTGTAAATAACGTAATTGATGATCCAGGGCCATTTCTAGTCAATCTCGACGGACTATGGGGCGACGATAAGTGGCTAAATTTTATAGAGCCCTTTCAAAAATATTCTGCTTTTCATCTTTTTCTTGAGTACATCATTGTTGAGCTACTTTGTGACCAAACATCAAAAGTTGATTTGGAAAAGAGGAAAGAGGAGTTAAATAAGTTCGGCTTTGTCCCTTTCCAGAAATACACAAAAAAACTGAAATCACTTCCGATAGAAAATGCCCTGAAAGAACACGGCTTTAATTGCCAAAGCTTTGAAGACTGGCTAAAAGAAAAAGTTAAGACATTTGAGGACGCCGACGAAGATGATGTGTATGAATATTATGGAGAGCTATCTATTACAGAGGGCTTTGATAAGTTAGTTTCTCAAATGGTCGAAGAGGTTTTCTTTCTAATGCTTTTAAATAGGGAAACGCTCCGAAAGTTTAACGATTTCTTATCTAGCATAATCCTTAACAGATCAATTGATGATATTCCATCACAATATAAAAAAAATTTTTCCGATGATGGTACCTTAAAGAGAGTGCGTCCGCCTAAGTGGGCACAACGCGCAATATTCTTTCGTGACCGTGGTAGATGCACGTTATGCAATTGCGACCTTTCAGGGATATTGTCATTACAAAATCAGGGACAGTACGATCATATAGTCCCAATTGCAGGAAATGGGCTCAATGACATAAGTAATCTTCAGTTGCTTTGTTCCTCATGCAACAACAAAAAGTCTGCTGACCCATCAAAGACATCAACTAATTATGAAAAGTGGTATTAATGCCCAACTAATTACTCAAGCGGACTGATTGATACAGATGTGGCTCGCGCAAAGGTTTCTACACTCTTGAAAAGGGCCAACTCCAGCCCGCTCAGCGCGATCCGTTAGGCATAAATAGGGAAAAATATGGCGAATGAAATGATCGACGCGCTAACAAAAGGGATTGGAGCCGAACTTGGCAAGCCTATTCGAATCTCCTTTTATGAAAAAGAAAAACTACTAATAAAGAATAGTGCCTTTCAGCAATGCCAGGGTTGGCAGAAGCAACTCATTACGGATATGGCGGCGCTATCCATCTTCAATCAATTGGTTATTCTCCCTTATCATGGTGCAGGTAACTTCTATACTGATTCTAAAAAGTAAGGGGTTACTCGGGTACGAGTAGGTTCCAAGCATATAGATAAAAAATTTATTGGCTCCGCTTCTAAAATTACTCGCCAATTCTTCGCGATCATAACTGAGTATGAGATTGATATAAATCATCTTCACATCTCGAACATTTCTGATTTTGTAAACTTTTGGGTCGTGAGATCAAGTAACTATGGCTAAGTCTCCATATAAAGACAGGACGCTTTTGTTAAAAGATATTTCGTCATTTACGACAAGAAATGGCGCATTCTTTAAGCAAAATGCAAAACGAATGAGCGATCTATTCGAAATGTCTGTCTACAATGACGCAGTCAAGTACTACCGTCGAAAGAAATATACGATCACGATTAAAAATCTAATGCGGGACGGTACTTTTAAATACAAACTAACCCCAGCCGGGCTTAGTGAGAACTTCTCATATTTTGTTGCCACCAAGACGAATAAAGGAAAGCTAATCGATGTCGTAGAAATCCATCACAACATTAAAGTTCAGTCAAAACATGATACACATATTTACTTCACAGCAGACGTCTCGATCACCCACCAAGATGGCGTAACAACGCAAAAACAAAAGAACAAGAAATCGCATAGCTTTATACCTAGTGAATCTTTACTGACATTTTTTGAAGTTAAAAATATGAATCCATTCCCCGAGGTGCTTTTTAGCTTCACCGGCATACTCTACGAGGTGAAACCGGAATTTGTTCTTAACCCTTCAGCTTTAAACATCTCAACTGGCAAGAAACATTTAACACCATCTTTGGTTTTTTCTGGTTCTGGTGGTGCACACGTAGAGTCCGTAGCAGATAAACTAGGAGACAGATACGGTTGCAATATTATTCGGGGGCTTTACGTAAACAAAGGAAAAATATATTCATATGATAATCTTAGATCTTATGATGCCTAACAATCACATCAAATTCGCTCCCTATGGTCGCCGGACGCTCCTGACGTCGCGCCGTTTATGTAAGCGTTACCCGCCTTCTCCAAAACTAACAACTCCAACGTCCCGAAATAAAACCGTCGCGCAACCTTGACGCTCAACCCGCATTCGTCCAGTAATTCCCTGAGCGCATCCCGATCCGGATACTCCTTGAGGCTGGCGGCGATGTAGGAGTGTACCTCGGCGTTGCCGTGCAGGATGAACCCCCATAATCCGCACCAGTATTTCAGGATGGTGTACTGCAGACGCTGAAACACGCCGTTGGCCGGCTTGGAAAAATCGAGCAGGGCGACGACGCCGCCCGGTTTCAGCAGACGATGGATTTCGGCGAAGGCCTCCTTGAGATCCGGTGCATTGCGCACCGCGTAGCTGCCGGTAACGATCTCGACCGAGGCGTCGTCGAGGCCAGTCTCAACCATATCGGCCTTGATAAACTCAACAGATTCAAAGCGGTTGCGCTGCCGGGCGAGCTCGAGCATCGGCTCGGTCAGGTCGAGCCCGATGATTCTGCCGGCCGGGTACTTCTCGGCCAGCATGAAGGCAATGTCGCCGGTGCCGCAGGCGAGGTCGAGGCAGACCGGTTTCTCCGCCGCCGGCAGCAGCTCGATCAGCGCCCTCTTCCACGCCATATCACGCCCGAGCGACATCGCCCGGGTGGCGAAATCGTAGTGCCGCGCCGCTTCGCCGAAGTGCTGCTCGTTGTATTCCTTCTTGCGGTCGGGCGAGGCGATGTAATCCCTGATCTTGAGATTGAATTTTCCGGGGTTCGACATCGGCTATGCTTTCTCCTTCGTTTCGCGCAGACTGGCCGGCGGTTCGCTCGGCTCCTCTTCCTGCCCGGGAAGGTAGCGCCACATGCTGCCGTTGTGCAGCGAGGCGAACAGCTCCTCGTAGGCCTTGAGCGCTTCGTCCCGGTTGGCGGTATCGATGGTCACCGCCTTTTCGGCGAACTCGTGGCACCAGCGGCACTCTTCGCAATCGACGTCGACGCAGCTCGCCGTTTTGAACCGCTCCATGAACCCGTCGAGGGCCCGGTTGTCGATATAGACCGGCGGCTTGCCTTCAATCGGTTTGGTCATGCCGCGCAGCTCGGCGAGCCGCTTGAGCGGCAGCATGCGCAGCGGGTTGGCGAGGCCGGGGCGGATGATGAAACGCAGGAACCAGCCGAGCCCGCGCTTGTAGTAGGTATGATTCTCCTTGACCCCTTTGAACCCGTAGGCCTGGATCAGGTCGAGCAGGTTGCCGTCGTAGTGCCGCGCCGCGTAGGCCTTGACCCGGGTCATCATCATCTCGGTCGGGATATCGCGTTCGGCAATCTTGAACAGGTCGTACCCCATCTCCTCGTAGATCGGCAGGTCGTCCGGGCGGATCCACTCCGAGCGGATGTAGTTCACCGGATCGCGCAGTTTCATCTCGGTGCACTTGAGAAAACACCAGTCGATAAAGAAACCCTTGTTATCGTGCCATGCCTGCCCGGCGTGGGCGAGGGCGTTCATGTGCATCGGCGACATGGCACAACCTGTCAGGCAGTTGTTGTTGGCCATCAGCTCGATATCGCATTTGACCGCCTGGCGGATCTTCTTCAGGGTCTCGAGCTCGCGGTTGACCAGGATGCTGTCGAGCACGATGCAGTCGGCGCCGAGCTCTTCCCACATCTGCGCCTTGCGCACCCGGTCGACACCGCCGAACACCGAGATTCGCACTTTCAGGTTCGGATAGCGCTCCTTGATCATCTGCAGCATCAGCGGCGAGGCGACGGTGACCGCGGTGACGCCGATGCCGTCGACCCAGGCGAGCAGCTCGTTTAACTCCTTCTGACCCTTGCGGGTGATCTCCCGGTTCCCCTGACAGGAGGAGTTGAGCAGGTAGTTGAAATCCATCCCGGCGTTGCGCACTTGCGCCACATGGTCGGCCAGCTTGCGCCGGGTAATCTTTGCCAATTGATAAGGCGCCCGGCCGCCGCCGACCGCATCGGTCTGCAGCTTGCCGAACAGTTCGGTTACCGGATAATCGCGGCACTGCTCAACCAGCTCCGGGTCAAAGTTTGTAGCAACGCTTAATCTCATGTTACGACTCCCTGTTTTGCCGATTCATACGGCCGTCAAGGCCGGATCGGCCCGTCTGCCGCGAGCAGTTTTTCGGCCGCGGCGGCATCCAGGTCGAAACTGTCCTGAATGATTTCCTTGATATTGTTGCTGACGTACTGCTCGGAAGACCGCCATGCGGCCAGGGTTTCCTTGCCGGTCAGCTGCAGCTGGCCGTATTCGCCGGTCACCTGTGGTGCCGAAAGAGCAATCAGGCTGCGCTCCGGTCCGAGGATGAATTCAATCGCCAGGTACTGGCGTTTTTCCGTTTTATCGGCGCGCTGGCGGAAGCGCTGCCAGACCTCGGTCATCGCCCGGAACAGTTCCTCGCGATAACGTTTAGAATCGACGTGCCCTTCACGACTCTCCGGCCAGCGGCGCTGCTCTTTCTGGTCGATCACCGCGACCACCCGCTTGAGAATACGGCTGGCGAGCAGGGTCTGTACAACCAGCAGATCGCCGCGGCGCAGCACCTGAACTTCGCCCTGCGGTTTTTCGACCGAGGGGACCACGACCCGCTGCATGAGTTGATCCTGTTCGGCATCGAGTGCCTGTTGGTGCAGCGATCCGGCCCCGGCCGGACTGCCAATGAGTCCGGTCAGCAGGATCGATAGAATGATCAGCCTCATGCCGGCCTCACTTTCCGGCCGGTGTCACCGAGAACCAGGCAGGCCGGCAGGACCAGCAGATCACAGATCAGGGCACCGATCAGGGTGCCGCCAACCAGCAGGGAGAAGTAGATGGTCGGTTTGAAGCTGCCGAAACATCCGACCCAGAATCCGAGGGCCAGCACCAGTGAGGCAATCATCAGCGCCCGGCCAACCCGGGTGGTGGTGATGGTCACCGCCCGCCGGACGCTGCCGGTGAAAACGCGGCGGTAATTGACCAGGTAATGGATCGTATCATCGACCGCCAGACCGATCACCACCGCCCCGATCATTGCCGTACCGGTACTCAGGTCGATCTTGCAGTAACCCATCACCCCGACCGTCCAGAGAATCGGAATGACGTTCGGAATCATCGACAGCAGGGTCAGCCACGGTGACCGGAGCAAGAGCAGGATCGACAGGGTGACCAGCAGCAGCGACAGCGAGAAGCTCTTGATCATATCGGCGACCAGGCGATTTGAATCGTCTATCATCCGGTAATAGCTGCCGGTCGGCTGCAGCCGGTAATCGGCTCCGAAAATCTGCTGGCCCTGTTGCTGAAAGTTTTCGATCAGGCCGGCCGCCTCGCGGCTGCCGATATCGTGCAGCCGAATACTGACTCTGGCTGTTTTTCGATCAGCGGCGATAAAACGCTGCCGCAGCGACTGCTCGGCATCGTTTGCCATCAGCTCCAGTTCATAGCGCAGGTCATCATTGTTATCGGGCAGGGCCAGCTCTGTCGCACCCGACTCGGCCCGGTGCAACGGCTTAAGCAGGGTCAGGATCGAGAAATGCCCGGCGACCGCAGCCTCTCCGGTGGTCAGTTTTGCAAACTGCTCGATCCGCCGATAATCCTCGACCCGGTCAAGGGGTAAGCCATCACTCCGGACAATCATGAAATCGAGAACGTTCACTCCGGCCAGATGCCGATCGATGTAGCGGGTGTCGACCGCCAGCGGAGCATCGGCATGGAGAAAACCGATCAGGTTGGTGTTGTTCTGCAGTCGCGGTAATCCGAACAGGGCGACCACGAGCAGAATCACAGCAATACCCATAATCTTGCTGGCATGCCGGATGGTGAGACGGGCGGTCCGGTGCAGAATCCAGCGCAACAATCCGGTGCCGGTACGATGGCGGCGCCCCGGTAACGGCAGGAAACTGAGGCCGACCGGCAGCACCGTCAGGGCAACCAGAAAAGAGAGCATAACCCCAACTGCGGCGAACAGACCAAACTGGCGCACAGCCGGCACCGAGCTGATGGTCAGCGAAAGCAGGCCGAGCGCCGTGGTCAGAGCGGTGAAAAAGCAGGGGATGAACAGTTCGTTTACTTTACCGGCCAGCAGCTCGATCCGCTGATGCGGCTGACCCTGCAGGTTTAACCAGCCGTTGTACAGATGAACGCTGTTCGAGACCGCCAGCACCATCACCACCGGCGACAAGAGCGCGGTGATGGTGTTGAGCTCGAAGCCGCTCAGCGAATAGAGGCCCATCGTCCAGATCAGGCTGATCCCGGTGGTCAGCATCGGCAGGATGACACCGGAAGGTCTACGGAAAATGCCGGCCAGCATAACAGCCAGAACCAGGGCGACCAGCGGCAGAATGACCTGCTGATCCCGCTGGATAAAACTGGCGACGTCCGACTGCTGAACCCCGACCCCGGTCAGATGCATTCTGGCCCGATCGGAATAGAGGCCGATCAGGTTTCGCACTCTACTGATCAGGCTCCGGCGCAGGTCGGCATCGTCGCTGCGATCTTCCAGTTCAATAATCAGGCCGGCCGTTTTTCGATCCGGGGAAATCAGCAAGCCCTGGTAATGCGGGTTGGCCTGCAGGACCGCTTCAATCCGGTTTCCAGAGTCTTCTCCGGGCTCGCCCTCCGGCAACAACGGTCGTGCTTCGGCACCGTACGGCCCGGCTACGAGCTGCCGGGCATTGCTCAGGCTGAAGACGCGGACCACACCTTCGAACTCCGAAATCTGCCGGGTCAGTTCAGCGAGAAGAGAAAGCTGGTTCGGCTCGAGTAGTTGCGGATGCGTGACGCTGAGGAGGAGATCTTCATCGTTGCCGAACAGTTGCCGGAACTTGTCGTACAATGCAACCTGCTCCGGGTTCCGCGAAGTCATCGAACGGGTATCCTGCTCAACCGGTAGCCGCGCCGCAAAGACAGAAAAAAACAGAGTCGATACAATCAAAAGGCCCATAACCATGGGCCGCCCGCGGGTCAGCAACCAGACAAATATTATGCTGATGTTCTGCAAAATTGCGTCCTGCTTTTAACTGGCGGCCGCCAGAACGATGTCATCTACAGCTTTTTCACTTCCGGCCTGGGAAGCGCGTTGAGCTTCAAGCAGACCCATTTCGACCGTCAGGCCGGGGCCGAAAGCCATAGCGCAAACATTTTCATGCGCTTCACCGCTATCCCTTTGCAGAATCTCTTTGAGCACAAACAGGATGGTGGCGCTGCTCATATTGCCGTATTGGCGCAGGACATGGCGCGAGGCGGTGACCTGGGACTGATCGAGATCGAGGCTTTCGACCACCTTATCAACGATCGCCTTGCCGCCGGGGTGAACCGCCCAGGTGCCGACATCTGCAAGATTGAACTGGCGTGATGCAAGGACCGGCTTGATCGCTTCCTCGATGTTGGCGCCGATAATCTTCGGGACATAGCTCGACAGGGCGATATCAAAACCGAGATCGCCGATGGTCCAGGCCATGTCGGCCTGGCCACTGGTGATCAGGGTTGAGTGGAACTCGCCGAGCCGGTAACACGACTGGCCGGTTTGCGGCTCGCGGGTACTGACGATAGCCGCGGCGGCGCCATCGGCAAACAGCGAATTGGCGAGCAGGGAATCATCACGCTCGTTTAACTGCAGGTGGATCGAACAGAGCTCGAGGCACATCACCAGGACGACTGCCTCCGGGTTGGCTTCGCAAAACTGCTTGGCCATGTGCAGGCCGGGGAAGGCGGCGTAGCACCCCATGAAGCCGAGGTTGTAGCGCTGCGTTGACGGCGCCATCCCCAGTTCCTCGATGATGTAGTAATCGGGACCGGGATTGTAGAACCCGGTGCAGGATACGGTAATCACATGGGTCACATCTTCGGCTCTGATCCCGGGTGATTCCTGCAGCGCCTTGCGCGCCAGATCGACCGCCAGCGGCCGGGTCTCGGTGCGATAGATTTCGTTGCGCTCGGCGGTACTTAATTCGCGGCGCTGGCCAGCGGCGTCGCGCGGGAAAAAATCGTCGGGGGAATCCTCGTCGAAAGATTTGATCACCGTGTAACGTTGATCAATCCCGGATTTCTGGTAGAGGATTCGTACCATCCGGCGCAGGCGCTCATCCTTTATCCAGCTCTGCATTTTTTCGCTGGCATACGCCTGCGAATGGGCACGTCCGGGGTTCATGGTTGATATATTCTGGATCCAGACCGACATCAAGATTCTCCTTGCGCTTGTCTCTGCAGGCTTATTGCCGTTGTAAAGTCGTATCGACTTCGACTTCGACCTGATCAGCAACCCTGATCAGGCCGAGAACACTCGGTGCTTCAAGAGCATAGCTTTTCAGTGATACGGAAAATTTCATCGTAAAGGTGATCGCCTCCGGATTGACCCGAAGATCGTGAACTTCCGCCTTGACCGGCTGAACCTGGTCACGAATCTTCAACCTGAACGGCAACGTTCCCGGTTGATCGTCCGCGGCCTGCATCTGCAGCAGAACTTTTTCCGGTTCCAGGTCAGCGAAATTTGCTTCAATCAGCGGAAAACTCTTGCTGTCGAACATTTTGCGCATTTTCTCGTCACGGCCATCGTTATCGGTATCCATCGAATCGACGCGCACCGTGACCGTCGGCTGGCGGATTATTGCCGTCTCTTTTTCCGTGTTCAGTGAAAACGGTTCACATACGGCCGTGCCTTCAAAACCGTGCAGGGTGGAATCGCCAAAGAACCGGATTGTACACTCTCCGTCGTACGTTTGCGCTCCAGCCGTCGCAGCCGTCAACAGCATGCTGACAATAATGAATAACCGCTTGAACATATAAGTCTTCCTCCAGGTTAACAACTCGCCAAGATCAGTAGCCTGCGGCAAAACAGCGGTGCCGCGGCATGAGCTTCTTGTTCATTGTCTTTTGTTGATACTTGACCTCTTTACATTATAACAACTCCAAATCTATTTGTTACCTTTTACCCTCTTAAAAATTACTTATTTAGTTCTCTTTTCAGGGACAGATTCACGGGTTCTCTGTTCAATGAAAACCGGGCGCCTGCTTAAACTCCCGCATAAAAAAACGCGCCTTTGCAGGCACGTTTTTTATCTCACTCTTGACTTGCTTGAGCCTAGAATTGAACCTCAAGACCAACCCGGCCATCATCGTCAACATCAATATCCTGTTTAAATCCATCCAGTTCGAGTTCGATGCTCTGGTAACCGGCATAGACCTTGATCCTCGGAGTAATCGCGTAGCTGACCCGGGTATTGAACTCGGTCAACCCATCCGAATCTCCCCACGAGAAGATATCGGGCGAATAGACAACACGGGCCGAGAACCCGAGCCCC
>PKUH01000093.1 GCA_002869615.1 Desulfuromonas sp.
GGGGTAAGTCAAAATCATCAATGGATTCCCCCTTCGGCTACTTCGGCGAGCTCAGTACAAGATAACTCAGGACAGGCGATCGGAGTCGGGAATGACAACCAGTTGGTTTTCTACCGGGGCCCCATGTAAGACCGCCGGGCGATACCGGCGAACTGGAATTATGCTTTCATGGTACGATTGGAAAAGTCTGGCGGTATTAGGGGTGCGCACCATCTATTCCCGATAAAACACGATGAACAAAAAAAGGGGACGGAATAAAATTCCGTCCCCTTTTTATTGACTACAGTATGCTTCGATTAAAGAACCGCGCCGAGATATTCGCTGGTGGTTTCGCGGCGGACGCGCTCGACTTCGGCCGGATCGACATCGACCAGTTTTTCGTCGGGTGAGACCTTGAACAGCGGCTGGCCCTTCTGCACAATCACGCCGTCACTCCCTTCGATCAGGATCTTGTCGATCGTACCGGCAAACGGCGCCGGAACCTTGTTGAACATTTTCATGACCTCGATGATGAACAGCGGCTGATCTTTCTCGAAGTGCATCCCTTCGGTGACGAACGGCGGCAGCCCCGGCGCTTCCTGGCCATAATACATCCCGCCGCACGGGGCAACGACTTCATCGGCCTTGGTCGCCGGCGGCGGTACCAGGATCTTCTTGACCCGGGCCTGCAGATCGGGATCGGTCAGGTAGTCGGGGATCGTAACCTCGAGATCTTCCTCGACCTTCATCTCCCAGAATTTGACCTTCTCGGCGATCAGGAAGATCATTCCGAACAGCTCCATACCGGCTTCGAAACCGGTATGAGCGGCGCGAATCTGTTCCCAGATGTCGGCCTTGAAGCCCTTCGGCGCCTTTTCGTTCTGCAGCATCTCATTGAGCTTGAAGTAATCTTCTTTCTCCAGGCCGAGCTTGCCACGCAGATCTTCGTAGAAGCTGAGCGCCTTCTGCAGAAGCTCGTTGTCATGGCTCCAGATGACTTCGGCAGCCGGCTCGCCTTCCCGGTAAGCCATATTGAGAAACTCATAGGTCTCACCAATGACAACCATCGGGTTGCGCAGCCAGACAACCTTGCCGTTCTTGACCTCGAAATTCTTCTGGTTGATCGACAACCAGCCGGAGAGCATGTGCGGATTTTTCAGCAGCATTTCCATTGGCCGGGTGAGCAGGGTGCCTTTGCGATCAAGCAGTTCCGAGTAGGTTTTGCTGAGCTCGGAATCACCGTCGGCAAGCTTGGCGTAGTGCTTTTTCATCTGCAGGAAGGCAAAAACCGGATCGAGCTTGTTCGCTTCTTCCTTGAGCAGACCGACCAGGGTCAGGTACGGCACAACGAAACGGGTCGTCGGCTTGGCCATGACGTTGCGACCGATAAACCAGTTGACCAGCCCGTAGTGGAAATCGAGGTTGGTCGCCAGGTTGGTGCCGCGAATCTTGGTATTGCAAATGACCGTGGAGAGATAATTGTAGCTGTCGAGACGATCCTCGCCTTTGGTAAGCAACAGGGCAATATTCGAATCGTAGGCCCCGGCGACATTGTACTTCATGAACAGGCCGGTATCCGGATTTTTCTGGCAGATTCCCTGGTCGTCGCGGATTTCGCCTTCGAGCGGTTCCGACCAGTAGCGGATGACGCCGCCGGCATTCGGCGACAGGGAGTCATCGGTTGCGTTGAGACGGGCCTCGGCACCGGCACCGAAACGGGGAATCCGCTCCGGCTTCGGCAAGCGCTCCTTGTGCCGCGCCAGCAGCGCCATCGCTTCAACCAGCGATTCGACGATAAAGAAATCCTTCGGATCCTTCGGGTTGGTGAACTTCAGGCTGTAGCAGAGCTCGGAAACCCGATGCTCAACCTGGATCCGGGTATTGACCTCCATGAAGTAGTGGCGGTCGCGGTCGACAATACACTCGAAGGTCGAGGCCGAATCGAGGCCGACGGCGGCACCAAAACGGGCCGATTCTTCTTCCATCCTTTGGAGAACCATGAGGTCGGTCTCCAGCGCCTTCGCCTGAACCTTGTTGCCGGCCTTCTTCGCCTTCTCGATCTCGAGGGTCAGCCCTTCCTGGGTGACCGA
>PKUH01000094.1 GCA_002869615.1 Desulfuromonas sp.
CGGTCATCGGTTTTACAAAAAAAGGCCAGGTGGGGACACTAGAAAAGCCAGTTGGGGACACTACCCGAATCCCAGGGAAGTGTCCCCCTGTAGACAGAAGACAGGAAGAACAGCGCGGTCTCGGCCGCGCACTCCGCCATACTCTTTTATTAAGCCATAAAAGAGTATGCAGAAAACGGCTCCCTTGCCGGGGGCTTTTTTTGTGCGGTCTGGATTATTTCTGTTCAATTGTGCTGCCGGGGAGTTTGCCTTGAGGCAAACGCGTAACGTCTCCGTGGCAGTTGCGGTCAGGCTGCGGTTCAGTGATCGCGCTACCAGAGGGCGACCTCAAGAGCTCCACGGGTGAGTCTAAGGCATTTGTTCCTGATTTTCTCTGGCAGCTGACAGCTTAAAACTTTATTTGCTTTACATAAGACGACGAGTGAGCTGGGGTGTCTTTTTTTTGCTTACTTTTCTTGGACAAGCCCTTCGGCTGGCTCAGGACAGGTAAGAAAAGTAAGGAGCGTGCCGCGCGATACCGGCGACCTTTGGCTTGATAGGGAGACCGCTAGTTGGGGACACTTCCCGTAGTCCAGGGAAGTGTCCCCCTGTAGACAGAAGACAAAAAGAACCGCCGGGTCCCGGCCCGGCAGCCGGGTTCATTTCTTTATTGAGCGATAAAGAAACGAACCAAAGAAACCGCTCCCTTGCCGGGGGCTTTTTTGTTCGGGCTGAGTTTTTTCTATTAAACTTTGTTGCCGGGGAGTTTGCCTTGAGGCAAACGTGTTAGGTCTCCGTGGCGGTTGCGGTTGGGCTGCGATTCGGTGGTCGCGCTAACGGAAGCGACCTCAAGAGCAACGGGGTGAGTCAAAGGCTTTTTTTTTAAGGTTTTGAGACTTTTCCTGATTTTCTCTGACAGCTGACAGCTTAAAACTTACAGCTGTGTTATATAACTACCCGTAGTTCAGGGAAGTGTCCCTGAACTGCCGTGTGCTTCCTCTAAACTGAAAGAGGAATTCGCAAAAAAAAAGGGGCGCCGATTGGCGCCCCTTTTTGGTCAGGTAATGTTCAGATTACCACTTGGCATCAAGCTCAGAAAGCACCGAGTTGAAATCCTTCTCGACCCCTGCAAGGACTTCCACCGCGTAATCGTAGTTGTGAACACCCTTGGTGCCATCGTCCTCTACGAATTGCAGGTTGTAGAGTGCATTTTCGTAGCGGGTCCAGAGGGCTTCGGTGTCGCGTTTGTTGCTATCGGCTTCAACCAGTGCCGATTCAACATCGACACGCAGCTCGCGCAGTTCGGCTACTTTTGCCTTGGTGTCGCTGGCCCATTCCTCAAAGACACCGATGTAATCTTCATCATGGCAGTCAACGCAGGTCTCTTTGGATGGGCGATAAACCCCTTTGGAGACGGTTGTATGACAATCCTGGCAACCCATCTCGTCGTTGAACATGATACTGTTTTCGCCGGTGATGCCCCTGGCGCCGGTTCCCTTGTTCATCGAGAACTGTGCCTGGTGGCAGGATTCACAATCATTCATCTGCGGAGCATCGGAATCGTTGTTTTCGGCATGGCAGGCGATGCAGAAATTCATCCGGTCAGTTTTCGTTGTCGGGTTGTGAACAACACCGAAATGGCAGTCGCGGCAGACGAAATCGAACCCATCCATGTGCAGCGAATGGTCAAAATTGGTGCCGCCGACAAAGGTATCGGTCATGATGTCCGGCAGGCCTTTGCGCAGACGGAACTCCGGGTTGACGACGTCATCGAGCATCCGCATCTTGACCAGCTTCATCGGCCCCTTGGTTGCTTCGCGGACTTCCTTGTTGCCCTCGTCCGAGTGGCAGAACAGGCAATGATGGGCCGGAACCAGGCCGGGGCCGGGGTTCTGTAATATCTCGAGTTTTTCTTCAGCCGAGATCGTCAGCTGCATGTAGGTGTCCTTGAGTCCGCCGAGCTTGGCTTTCATGTAGCCGACCACGCCGGGGCGGCCGTGACAGTCGAGGCAGGAAACGCCTGCCTCTCCGTGGGCTGAATGCTCCCATGAGTCAACTTCGGCCAGAGCACCGAAACCTTTTGCCGGGTGGCAAAGATGGCAGAATTCAGGCTCGGAAGTCATATGCAGGATCTGAATGTTAACAAAACCGAAAGCGACGACCAGGATGAATGCCAGTACAGTCACCAGAAGGACATGACGCCTGCACCAATCAATAAATCGTGACAGCATTTTTTCTTCCTTTTGTTCGGGTTTTCAGGGGGTGTTCGTAGAATGTGAGGCACTAGATAATTAAAACGCCCTACTGTTTACCGTAAGAAAGATGAAAATGCAATAGAAAAATCCTGATAGAATGTGCGTTTGAACTTTGTAACATGTTAATTTTATTGGAAAAAATTAATGAGTATTTGTGCCAGAAGTGGTTTTTGGCTGAGCGGGGGCTCCCGGATGGAAGCCCCCGCTAATTTCATTCAAGTGTTCAATCAACCCATGAACTTGGCGGCGAGATGAGCAATGATCGGCCAGCCAACCAGAGCTGCTGTGCAGAGTACGGTCAAGCCGACGATGACGGCGAGAGTGACGAGCCAGAAGTTGGTGAATACCTTGGTTTGACGGGCTTCATTTTGCATAACTTGTGCTTTCATGTTGTCCTCCTTCTTCCCGGCTTTGTTCCGGGATCAATGGTTTTGAAAATTAGTGATGTGCCCCTGTTTTTCCTTCTCCGGTTGCCAGGCGATAGCCTTTGACCCCTTCATGGCAGGTTGCACACTGGGTTTCAGATGAGAATGCGGTGTCGCCATCATGGCACATGCCGCAGTAGAGGCCTTCGGCCAGCCCCTTCATGGTGAAGTTGGGATCTTCCTGGGCAGCCAGAGCTTCCATTTCGAACGGATCGTCATGGCAGTCCTCGCAAGCGAAGCCGTTGTCGTCGACGTGAACTTCATGACTGAAAATAACTCCAATAACAGGTTCGGTGTAGCGAATGTCGCCACCGTCGTCGCGGCTGAAGGCCAGGCTGACCAGAGCGATGGTGACGATAAGCATGGATCCTGTCAGGGTTGCAATATGTCGTTTCATTAGTTTATTCCTCCTTGCTTTATCAACGTGTCAACGCTGTTCAGCCCTTCATATAGAATACGTTCGGTTTCGTTGCCGCTTCCTTGCGCAGAACCCAGACAGCTTTTTCAAGCTGGTGAACCTGGCGGTAAACGGTATCGCGCGGATCGGAGATGTCGCCGAAGGTGCGGGCGCCGGTCGGGCAGGCGGTTGCGCAGGCAGTTGACGCTTTGCCCTGGGAGAGCCTGGTCTCCCAGCAGAAGCTGCATTTATCAACCGCCATCTTCTCTTCATTAAAATAGCGGGCGTTGTAGGGGCAGCCCATCTGGCAGGTCAGACAGCCGATGCACTTGCTCGGGTTCATCATGACAATGCCGTTATTCTTGTCCTTGTAGGTAGCCTTGGTCGGGCAAACCCGGGTGCATTGCGGGATGTTGCAATGGTTGCACAGAACCGGAATAAACTCGCGCTTCTGGTCGACCGACTGTGGCATGTTGCGCTGCAGAATGTCGGTTCGATAGCCATAGTCGGGAACATCGTTGGTCTTGGCGCAAGCCGCCTTGCAGCGTTCGCAGTCGATGCACTTGCTGACTTTGATCAGCATGCTGTAATGCGGCTTGTAGGGGTACTGTTCGGCAAACTCACTGGCCGAAGCATAGGCCGTTTTAACATTTGAAACTGCCGAGAGCAGTGTTCCTCCGGCAAAAACGCCGGTGACGGCCAGACCCATCTTCATAAAGTGGCGACGTTCCTCGGATGAGAGGTTGTCGACCCCTTCGTTTTTCTCTTCCAGGTTGTCAAGGTCGTGTTTCTTGAGGTTCAGCATCTTTATATCCTCCATGTTCGAAGTCATCAGTATCGGTTAGTGCGACTCGGTTTTGTGCCCGGCAAATACTTTCTCTCCGAGGAGAAAAAGGAAGGCGACCATACCGAAGCCGGCAGCGGTAATCAGAATCTCGTAAAGAGACGGAATGTAGGAGATCAGACCGCTCGCTTCAACAACACCAAGTTCGTGATAAACAGGAATGACTTCGCCGACGATTACGAGGTCGTAGCGCATGATGAAGATGCCGACGATCATCATCGCCGAGGCGATGAGCATCATGTTCCGGTTCTTTCCTTTCGAGAGCAGGAACAGAACCAGCGGGATGGCCATTGCCAGGGCGACTTCAAAAACCCAGAAGTTGATTGCATAGGACCCGGAGAGCATCGCCGTGATTGCTTCATACTTGCCGCCAGGCTGTCCGGCGATGCCGGCCAGTATTTTCCAGGTGGTGAAGAAGGCGATGACGCAGATCAATAGAATTCCGACCTTGCGGGTTGCGTCGAGAGCGCGTGCCATCGGGAAATCAATCGGCTCGTTGTTGACGCGTTGGGCAACAATGTGGAAGAAGATAATAACCGCAGTCCCGGTCATCATGGCCGAGGCGATAAAATAGATCGGCATGTAGGGCCCGTGCCAGAATTCGCGGCCATTCAGCAGGCCGAACACGGCGCCGAGGTTACTGTGGGCGGCGATACCGGCAATGGCTCCACTGAAGCCACAGAATACAGCAGGTTTATGCTTGTTCAGGTTGAGAAAGAGGAATTCGAACAGCATGAAGACAAGATAAATACCGTAAAGCGTACCCATCCACCAGATGTTAGAGGAGAGGTTTGGCGAGATGACATTGTAGAGCATCATATTGATCGGAACCTTGATTTCAGCCGAAATGACGAAGAATCCGGCAAGAATGGTTACGATCGAAAGGTAGACCGAACGCTTGGCAATCGGCATGAACGTTTAGTTGCCGAAAACATGGCCGATTGATGAGACCAGGCAGAGGCCGGTCGATGTGACGACAAAGAAGACGTAGGTTGCGATCAGAATGCCCCAGGGGACTTCACGCGTCACGTTGTAATAGGTGTGGTGCCCCCAGACGGTCGCCAGCAGACCGGCGACGGCGCCAACCAGCATGATCAGGCCGGAAATAACAAGAGCAATGTAGTACTTGTTGCTGCCGGAGCGAATGCGCTCGACCAGCATCCCTTCAAACTGGTTCAGGGTTGTCGGTTGATTAGAGTTCGACATCTTTGTTTCCTTTCATTGTATGGATGATATTCATGGTAAAAATAAGGGTTCCAGTTAATGTATTCAGTGTTCAGGCTGATCCGCTACCGGTAATACAGTAGGGGCTGCCGATATTGTTTGCCGATTTTGCTTTGTTCAGATTGCCGTCATGCCAAAGAACCAGAGTGTCCATGACCGTTCCTGCAGCACCGAGGTAAACCTCAATACCGGCCTCGTGGAGCAAACGAAAGGCCCGCGGTCCGATTTCGCCGGTCAGAACGGCCGTGATGCCGAGATCAATAAGCAGGCTTGCCGTTTTCTTGCCGGCGCCTTCAAGGGCGTTGCGGCCCGAATCGTTATTGATCGCCTGCCAGGAATTTGTTTTGGTTTCATAAATCATCAGCCAGTACGCTCTTCCCATCCTTTCGTCAATATCGCTGTCCGGAGTTGATCCTCGGGCTGAAACGGCTACTTTCATAATCGTTGCTCTCCGCGCGATCGGTTACAGGTTTTTACCAGACAAGCTTGTCGGCGAGATGTGCAATGATCGGCCAGCCGACGAGAGTCGCACAGCACAGCACAGTCATTCCGACAATGGTCGAGAGAGTGATCAACCAGAAGTTGGTGAGCACCTTTATTTTGCGGGTGTTGTTTACAATGTTTTTCTGCATGGTGATTCATCGCTCCTTTTTCCTTGATGTTCAGGCCGGGATCGGCTCATTGCCGCGTAACCAGGTCCTGATTTTTTTTATGATGTCTGCATCGGTTGATACGTTTTCAAGTGTATCGATCCGGACGCCGGATTCATTGAGCTCCTTGGCCAGGCAGTTTTCAATGGTGTTGCAGATCAGGGTCCGAATGCCATTTTTTGAAAACCAGCTGCCCAGGCGACTGTTTTCACTCGGGTTCCAGACCGAAACATGCATTCTTTCAACCTGGCGACTCTTCCGATCGATATCGATCAGGAAGTAAAGATTGTTCAAGCCCCGGGACGGGTGACTCATGGACCCGTAGTAGGGGGCGGCGATCCTGATTGAATTATTTTGGTCATTTTTATTCATCATGCCCACTGATTACTCAAGTATCGTGCCGATTATTAAAAAAAAATTAACTTTTAAATAAAACGTTAAATATTAGTTACTTGCAAATCAATGTCGGGTTATTTTTTAAATGATTGATGAAAGGTGGAGATTGTTGCAATTGCAACACGGTTGGCTTTCTTTAATGTTTC
>PKUH01000095.1 GCA_002869615.1 Desulfuromonas sp.
AAATGCCGAAGCGGTGAGAATCTCGGCCTCGCTCTGGCCGGCCGCTAACTCAGCAGTGACATCAAACTGACTCTTTTGACCGAGCACACCGGAATCAGCTTGCTGAACATCGAGCGCCACAACCTTGAGATCAAGATTGTTCTGCAAGCCGAGCACCAGTGCCTTCTTCAGATCCAGCGGTTCGGCACAGACCGGATTGGCAACCAGCAGCAAAAATACAAGTATCAGACTTTTTTTAAGTCTCATGACTCAAACTCCAGTTTTCGGCGCTCCAGCACCGCCTGTTTGAATTCATTCCAACGCTCGGAATCGGACTCTTTATATGGTTTGGCAGCCGGCCCCTGCAGGGTCTGCAGGACCAGCCCGTTCAGCATCAATTCCGCCTCCTCCAACGTTTCGAGATCGCCCGTGTAGAAGGCAGACAGCGTCACCAGGTAAACCGCGTGCAGGTGGCCGATCAGCAGCAACAGGTCTGCCTCCTCCGGCAACTCTCCCGCTGCCTGGGCCTGACCGAGAACTTCGCCAACTTTACTAAAGTAGCGCATATCGAGTTCGCGGCTGGTACCAACCGTCCTATCACTCGGGAAGGTCATTTCACGGGCAAATAACCGGCCGAACTCGTGGTTGCTGGTGACATAGCTCAACTGAGCGAGCATCTGGGCAACGAGCTGCTCATGCAAGGGGGCAACCGCATCCCGTTTGGCATCGAGCTCGCCAAAGGCGTGCTCGACTTCGTCTTCGAGAAAAGCAATCAGGATTTCGCTCTTGGTATTGAAATACCCATAGATCGTCCCTTTACCGACGCCGGCTTCGCGGGCGAGTTCTTCCATACTGGTCTGCTCATAACCCTTTTCACCAAACAACTTCATCGCAGCGTCGATGATCGCCTTATGTGTTTTACGTTTTTTCTGTGCACGTATACCTGGCATAATTCCTCCGCAAAAAGTCGACTGCGGTCGGAATTATACCTGACGACACTGCCCTGTCAACAAGAATCCGACCGCAGTCGACTTTTTTGTTGTTATACGAATATTTCCACTGTGCGTAGGTAAAAATATTTCCAGGTAAAATTTTGTGGGATTGGAATAAAAGCCCGGTACGACAAGAGCGTAATCGCAATAGTCTTGACACTGGACAATGAAATTTTGGCAGGGAGTGTTGATTGTGACAGGTTGCAAAAATTTAAAACATGATACCGTATTTATTATGGACTTGATTCAAACAAAGGTTTGATCTTCTATCTGTCAAAAGTGCAAATGCGACATTAATTCTGCCGGGACATTCCTGAAGAGTGTCCCGGATATCACACGGAAATTGATAGTTGGTTTATCTGGGATAGCTATTAACTCTAATATTCAGAACCTGAAATAATGACAAAGCAAAACTTATTTGCCGGAATACCCTTCACTTTGTCTATGCACCACCTTATTACGTCCCGTCTCCTTGGCCTGGTATAGCGCCTCGTCAACCCGGTTAAGAGTAACCTCAATGGCTTCCCCTGCTTCATATCTGGTCACGCCGACACTGGTCCTGAGTGGGATTTCATCTCCATTCGGAGCAGTCGCCTTCGTTACATAGCAGGACTCACGAATACGCTCCGCCACATCAATTGCCAAGTTAAGGCTGGTCCGGGGCAGAACTGCAACAAATTCTTCACCGCCGAAGCGGGCAACAATGTCATTACCACGCAATTCCTGCTGGAGAATAGTGGCGGTGGTTTTCAACACTTCATCGCCGGTCAGATGGCCATACTTATCGTTAATGCGCTTGAAGCGGTCGAGGTCGAACATCAAGATACAAAAAGAGGGGACGCCTTTACTGACTTGTTCAATTTCCGTGACCAGACGTTTCATCAGCACGCGCCGGTTGATCATACCTGTCAATGGATCCTGCGTCGACTCTCGGTAAAGTTTTAACAACATTAACAGCTGACTGGCTTGAATCCATAAGGATATGCCGCCGAGGATAAAAAATATCCATAACATATTGAGGGTGTCCAGAGTCATCAATTGGCCGAGTGCAACTTGCAGCCCCAGGTAGACAATCATAATCAACGCGATCAATATGACACCCCAGGCCACCGTAAAAGGAAATACCCCCAGCATTGCAACCATCATTAAAGGCATGAACTTGTATCCGGCGAGTGAAACTTCGGTGGCACCCTGGTTAAGAACCCACATGGACGCAAAATAGAACATACCGGCAGCCAGGATGGTCAGCAAAAAAACAACATGCACCTGGATGTTGGTCAGTCGGCGCAAGGTGAGCAGCCCGAGCGGCAACAGGGCAGCCGAAAGTAACAGCTTGAGGATGGTCAAATCAGCGAAATGCTCCTGATTAACGAGCAGATAGTCGATGGGTGTCCACAACGGAACAGCGATGACGTAAAAAAATGTCATGAACCGCAGGCGTACAAGAATATATTCAGCGCGGGTTTCGATAAAATCCCCGGAGTGTTGTCCGGCGCTAAGAATGTCGTAAAGCTTGAATCGGCCCATGAGCAGAAATGACTGGGACTGATTGCGTGTGGTATTTTCTGTCGCGGTCGGGAACTTTCGTCTTTCTTTCATGGGCTGCTTCTCAGTGGACATGGTTGGCAATGGACTCTCCTTTGAATCGATTCTGGGGACAGTATATTTAGCAAACCTCATAAAACAAAAAAGAGTCATCCACAATTAAGAAGACGACTCTTTTTTACACCGAAATTTCAATAGCGGGTCATAGCCACAGATAAATACATCAGATTATACTTCAATTTTTGTAAAGGGTTGCGACTCATCCCTCATTACCAACACCAAATCGTTACCCTCTTTTGAGTATGATTGGATCGGATTGATATTAATCCCAAGTTGCAACTTGTTATTCGGTGAACTTTCAAAATCAATTTTATAGAACTCTCCTTCAACTCTTGATTGGAGCAAATCCTTGAGTTGCCAGATTATTTCGCTGCCAGATTCTTTCGTTAATTCATCTATTTTCTTGCCAAGAATATCGGAATCGACATTCAAAAGCTGCATCGCCGAATAGTTTGCATCTATAATTTCAAGATCCGAGTTAAAAACTAAAATCCCTTCCTGCACACCCTCAAAGATTGCTCTTAACCTTTTTTGATATCGTTCATTTTCATCCAAAGCATTTTTATATTGGACGGCTCTTTGCGCATGCCTAATAATCTCATTCTGAACGAGCGGCTTTGTTAAATAATCAAAGGCTGACAACCTTACAGACTCGGCAGCGGTGTCAATACCAGGTGAACCTGTAATCATAATAACAGGACAGTTCGGGTTCAATTCCTTCGATGCTTTCAGGATATCTATCCCGCTGTCCTGACCAAGGAGGATATCCAGAAATAAAGCATCATAAGTGTTTTCCTCCAGAAAATTCTTCGCCTGTTCAAAAGACTCGGCAACATCAACAACATAACCTTCCTGTGTAAGAAATTCAGAAAACGAATAACGAATACTTTCCTCATCATCTACAATTAAAATTCGATGCGGCATAATCCCTCTCATGTCGTTACGGATAGCTCTGTCAGTTTCCTGGCCGGATCTATCCTCTTTTTTGCTTCCTCTATTATTAACTCAAGTTGTGTTAAAGAAATCGGTTTGTCAAGAACAGAACAACCCAGCTTCCGGGCTTTTGCCATGTCAATGTCGCTCGTGTTTCCAGACATGATGAATTTGTTTTCGGTCGCCCCTTTACATCCCCTTTGCGCCATCTGATCAATAAATTCAATCCCGTTCATGCGGGGCATATTGTAATCAACAAGAAGGACATCACCACATGCGTCGTCATGATCACACTGATGTCCCTGGTAAACCGAACAAAGTAGCGGCTCAGGAGCCGTCAGGACTTCATGGCCAAACGATTCCAGATGCCACTTAAACGTGTCCCTGATACATTCTTCGTCATCAACAACAAATATTCTTAAGTTCATAAATAATATATACCTGTACCTGAAATAAAAAAAGTCTATCCCCAAAACCGAAGATAGACTTTTATAAGTGACTAACATTTTCTCTTCGGCAACCGGGCTGACTCATTATTGAGCCCCCTAGCTTTGCGTCCTTGGGTCACCCCAAGTTTGCTCTTATCGGATGTAATTACCTTGTATTATTTCAGGGAGGAATTGTCAAGATATATCAAACAAAAACAAACATCGGGGTCAGCCCTTGACTTGAAACATGTCCAATGTCAAGGCTGACCCCGGATCTATAGTCTTAATAAGTTCGGCTTATGAAATTATCCGGCAAATTTTGCAATTTCCTCAAATTCGAGCTCACTCAAATACCGACCAAACTGAAATCCAGTGATGTTTAAATTAGATAACTTCACTTTGTTTCGATACAGAATAGACTTCGCAATACAATAAACCTGTTTTACCTTCGGATAAGCCTGAATGTCATGAGGACTTGGAGCATCCATTGAACTCACGACAAAATGGCCGTGGGCAAACCCTTCCCGTGAAAGGACTATAATGTCAGCCTTCTTTTTTTGGGTAAACCGATAACGGCCACCTTCATCTGAAAATATCCCTTCAGCAATGTAATGCCGAAAATGCTGTTCTGTTGGAAAACCGAGTTCAGTTCGATCAGGATTACCGTAAACGATTATCTTCCTTTCCATACTCTGTTATTCCTCCTCTACTTCCTCACCCAAATCCTCAGCAATCTCCCGGAACTGCTCCAGTGCCGCCTGAAGGTCTTCAATGATCTCCGCAGCAAGCACACCTGGTTCCGGGAGGTTCTCAGAATCCTCCAGGGAGTCGTCTTTGAGCCAGAAGATATCCAGACTCGCCTTATCGCGGGCAATCAACTCTTCATAGTCGTAACTGCGCCACCTGCCGTTTGGATTTTTTTCGCTCCATGTGGGTTGGCGGCTTGCCTGCGCGGAGCCTCGCGAGGCAGGCAGGTAGAGCTTGACGAACTCGTCAAGGTCGCTGCGCTTGAGCGGGTTAGTCTTGAGGGTGAAGTGCATGTTGGTGCGCAGATCGTAAATCCACAGTTTCTTGGTCCACGGGGTTTCGCTGGCCGGTTTGCGGTCGAAGAAGATCACGTTCGCCTTCACGCCCTGAGCGTAGAAGAGACCGGTCGGCAGGCGCAGGATGGTGTGGACGTTACACTCGTGCAGCAGCTTGCGGCGGATGGTCTCCCCTGCCCCGCCTTCGAACAGTACGTTGTCCGGCACGACTACGGCGGCGCGACCGTGCTGCTTGAGAAGGGTTTTGACGTGCTGCATGAAGTTGAGCTGCTTGTTCGAGGTGGTCGCCCAGAAGTCGTCGCGCTCGACGGTCTCCTTCTCCTTGGCGACCTTGCCATCTTCGCCGACGATGGTGGTGCTGCTCTTCTTACCGAAGGGGGGATTGGTCAGGATAATATCGAAGCGGTCACCCGGATCGGCGGCGAGGGAATCGGAGACTGCCAGTGGCAGGTCGCTGTCGAGGCCTGCCTGCCCATCGGGCGCAGGTAAACCACTGATACCGTGCAACATAAAGTTCATTGCACAGAGCCGCGCGGTCGATTGCACCAACTCCCATCCCTTGAAGGTTCCTTCCTTGAGCGCCTTGCTCTCGGCCTTGGTCATGTGGGGATGATTGGAAACAATGCTGTCATGGGCCGCGAGCAGAAAGCCGCCGGTACCGCAGGCCGGGTCGCAGATCGTTTCTCCCGGTTTGGGTGCAATACAATCGACGATCGCCTGGATCAACGGACGCGGGGTGAAGTACTGCCCGGCACCGCTCTTGGTGTCCTGGGCGTTCTTCTCCAGCAACCCCTCGTAGGCATCGCCCTTGACGTCGGCACTCATCACCGACCAGTTTTCCTTGTCGAGCAGATCGACGATCAGGCGACGCAGCTTGGCTGGGTCCTGGAACTTGTTCTGCGACTTGTTGAAGATCAGCCCGAGCAGGCCCTTTTCGTTGCCGAGATTTTCCAGAGTGTGGCGGTAGTGGTCGAAGAGTTCGTCGCCGTCCTTCTTGAGCAGCGTCGGCCAGGAGTATTCGGCGGGGACGGTGCTCGGTTGCTTGTGTGCGCCTGCCTGCATATTCTGCGCAGGCGAGCCCGAGGCAGGCACATACGGCGGTTTGGTCCGCTCATCGGCCATCTTGAGGAAGAGCAGATAGGTGAGCTGTTCGACGTAATCGCCATAGCTCATGCCGTCATCCCTCAATACATTACAAAAATTCCAAAGCTTACTAACTATCGCTGCGGGAGTCATAAATCACTTTCTTGATATGTCACGCTTGCCTGCCTGTCTGCGTGCAACGCACAGGTAGACGCCGAGCCTGTGAGGCAGGCAGGGAGAACGTTACAGTAGTTACAGTTTATCTGCGCACGAAGTGCAGGCAGGAGTTTGGATACAATTGCTGCTGGTGTCATTATTTATTCACCATTACCGGAGATAGTGTCGAATCGTTTTTGAAGGATTTTCACTAAGTAATTAAGTACAGGATTAGGAGATTTTGGTGTTACTTTATTCGAGTGGTAGTCAGGTTTTTCTGCAAGACCAACGAAGGCAGTTCCCGCGATTTCCTCCTTAAATTGTGGAGCTTGTCGCTGAAAACCATCGACACTCATTGCTATTGCAGCTTTGAAGGAATATTCTCTGTGCAACTGAAATAAAGACGAATGACGATGCGCTGTAAAAGAAGTAAGCCAAACTGTTGGCAACAACAAAACACCTCTTGCAATTACACCGCCCAGAGTTACACCACTATTTATCTCCATCGCGGTGCCATCAATCCCGGGTATTTTGAAAACATAAAGAGCCAGTGGCAGTGCTGACCCGATTAAAAATGCAATTGCCCAATAAAAAGCTTTCTTTGCGTCAATAGCTTCACTGCCATATTTTTCAGCCGCATCATTAAAAGCTTTTGCTAAACCAGCATTCGTAGCACCTTGAAGCATCCCGTCTGCTTTTTGCAGCAGTGCATCTATTTCATTACCTCGATCCTCATTCTCTTCTAGGACTTTTGAAGTCAGAGTTTCAAATTCTTCCATTTTTGTATTTTTTTTAGACAGATCTTCTTCAAATGCATCAAACTCCTCCTGATAAGAAATAACGGACTCTTTAAGAGACTCTGCACGAGTCTTGATTTCCTCAATAAGCCCTACTTTTTCAGTTATCAGATTTCTTGCAGATTCCGAATGGTCTAATACTTCTTTTGCAGTAACGTGTGTTTCCTCTATTTCCTCCAGAATCTGTTTGGAGGAAGATAGCTTTTCTTCAATTGAGACATTCCAACTTTCAGCATTTGCTAGTAAAGGTTTGATTTTTTTATTTATGGTTACTACTTCCTCAGATAAATCCCGAAATTTTTCAATTCGATCGGCAAGATCCGAGACTCTTCCACTCAATACCAAGTCTTTAAATAGTGCAAATTTGGAAATAAAACTACCTGCGCCACTTCGGATTTCTTTCAATGATTGCCCATAATTGATTTGTCCGGCTGTAGGGTTATCTGCTCTGTTTAAATCAATAAACCTTACCCCTTGACCGGATTCTTTTGCTTTTATAAAAAATCCGTTTATAGCATCAGCTTGGCTTTTGATATTTACTAAAGAATCGTTAACCATCTTGAACTCTGGGGACAAGCTCAATGCTGACAAAAGAGCCTTGCTGGCATTCTTTTTAGGAGGGCTAACCAGACTAAGAGCAGCGTTGAACTTGGCGTCAAACTCTGCCAGTGGCATACCCAAGGAAGGGTGCTCAGTAGTCCAATCGAATGAAAGACTTTCTAGAAATTTGACTGTAGTAGCCCATGATTTCTCACAATCGGCTGCTAGTTTTGGCAATTTTTCAAAATGGTTATCCATTCCCGCCTCCCTCAAGTAAATTATTAAAACATCAACCTAGCAAAATATATTCAAAATATTTCCCACAAGAATCAACTACAGAGCTCACCTGAAAATGCATTTTTCAGAATCGACTGGCGCAAACGATCAGAGCGCTGTGAATTTGCCTCAATTCCTTCAACCAAGCCTGCCTCAATTGATGCAATCCGATCAAACTCTTCAAGAATTTTGGACTGTTCACTCACTGGTGGCAGGGGTATGGGTATCCCCTTAAGAATACCTAAGTTCAAAATGTCCATAGTTCCACCATGTGAAGCTATGGCGAACATGGCCTTTACAGAAGTTGATTGCAGATAAATCTTAATAAACAACGGGTTGATTATTTCTTTATTCAGGCTGATTTTTACTAACCGCGGATTTATTATTCCGGGCTCAATACCATCTGGGAGAATCAATACTCGCCCTATGGTACCCACTAGGCTAATAAGCAAGTCTCCTGATTTTACAGCACAAGAAAGAAGATCTTGATATTTTTGCTCATCAACATAATAGTCTCCATAATAGGGATCTTCCCTGATTACTTGCTCTTGGCCATAAATCTTATAGCCCTTCTGAACGTAGAATAACTTTTTAAGGGCTGACCCAAATGGGCCAGCCTTTATTGCATTTGGAATTCCTTCAGCAAGTTGTTCGAAGTTAGTCCAAACCCACCCCTCCGGCAACTCCGGCAAACCATCCGTATCCGGCGCAACAGGCTCCTTGTACTTCCCCCTCCCCTGCCAATTCGCACGCCGCTCTTCAAGAATCCGCTCCAACAGCTTGTCGGCAGGTTCAACATCACCTGCCTGCCTCGTTCTCCCGGCTGCAAGCTCTCGCTTCAACCATTTGCGACCAAAGCCGGTCTTGAGCCATTTTTCTCTTTCAGCAGCCTCAGCTCTCGTGTCGTGTTCTTCGTAATGGGCGATCTTCACCGGCTTGTGCTTTTGAGTCCATTCGGCCCCTTGCCCCTGGCGGTGTTCCTTCCAGCGACGCTCGATGTCATCGGTGTGCCCGATATAGATGCTGTCATCGTCACACAGGATGGCGTAGGTGTAGAACTTGCCGGGAACCGAACTCGGCGCAGGTAAATGCTGCTTGCGCCATTCTTCGGTGAGCTTGCCTTCGACGGAGGCTTTGAGGACGGAGGCTTTGTAGCGCTTGAGATTGGCCTTGACGCGCTTGAGGTTGGCGACGGCTTCATCGAGGCGGGAGAATTGCTTTTCGATCTCCGCGACGATGCGTTTTTGTTGTTCAAGGGGAGCAATGGGTATCTCAATCGGATAAATCTCGCCTTTGTTAAAACCATTTTGCGCTGACCGCGAGATCATGTGAATAGGAGTTTGAAACAATGGGGTCTGAAGCAAATAAAATAGATATTTGGGGAAGATTATTTCCTTATCGAAAATAGTCTTGGCAAGGGCGACGTTATATGCGCCCTCCATACCCGTCAAGATCCTGCCAAGTGAAGCTCCATAACGAGCAATTAAGACATCATCTTTTTCACAAAATTTAGTAACTTTATTTCTTGGAACGTAAGTTGGTACAGGTTTCTTTCCAAAATCTCTAATTTGGAGGAGTCGAACATAATCGTCTTTCGGTTCATATATAAAATTACTTTTAGGAGGCTGACTACCACCTTGAATATCTATCACATCACCGAGTTGAACAACTTTCCACCCTGAAGGAAAGGTCTTCACATCAAGCTTGATGATTCTCTGACCTACATTTTCGGCCTTATATTGTGATTCTGCTATAACACTCACGCCGCCAAAACCTCATTCAATTCATCAATAATCAAATTCAAATCTTCCCCAAACAGTTGCCACACCTTGCCAATGCCTCCCTCCTGCGCAAACGGCGCATAATCGAAATCATCCGTCTCAATCTGAAGGTTGGCGGCAATGTGATCACGAATCATCTCCAGCCACTTGCGCTGCTCGGCGGTAAAACCTGCCTGCCTCGCTCCGCTCCGCGCAGGCAAGCTCTCTTGTTGTGCCATCCACGCCTTAAAGTTGACATTAACCCGTTCCGGGAACGGCACCAGCTCATTATCCTGATGCATGGCAAACCGCACCAGCGAGACCAGATCGGTCAAGATATGATTCGCCGCAGCTCCCCGCACCTTGCCCGCCTCCAGCTTCTGGTAGGCCGCCCACAGCTCATCGGGCACCCGCTTCTCCCACCCCTGCGGATGGGTCTGGTAGATGCGGAGCTGCTCGACCTGGGCCACCAGCTTCTCGGCCAAGTCTTTAATATGGCCGTAGGTGAGACGTTTGCCTGCCTGCGTCACGGTGTGACGCGCAGGTAAACTGTAAAGAATCTGCAAGGCGGTGATTTCGTCTTTATTCTCTTCAATAAACTGCTCGAACGATTCGACCACCCCCCTGGCCTTCTCCTCGGTGAAGCCGGAGAAAATCACCGTATCGGTGCTGACCGTATCGATAATCTGCTCGTTCTTCTTCTTAATCTCCAACAGCAGCTCACGCAACTGCGGGTTGCAGAGTGGCTTGACCGCTTCACCAATCACCTGGGCTGCCGCCTGTTTCATTTCCTGATCGGTTGGTTCACTTCTGTCCGCCTGCCTGCCTTGCTCCACGCGGCGCAGGTAAACCCGGGCCAGATGATTATCCGGATCGAGGGCTTCGACCAGGTCACCGTTCAATTCCTTCAAACTCTTGCCGTCGAGAAGCTCCGTCACCTCGGCCTGCTCGTCTGCCGTCAGCTTCTTCTCCATCCGCGCCAGTCGTGCCGCGACCGATGAGACCACATCGATCTCGGCATTGCCGAAGGCGACCGCCTGCAACAGCTTCTCGAAGCCGACATTCTTCTTCCGCTCCATGGGGAGCGAATCGGTCTGGTCCATCTCACAGACCCCGACCGCATAGACGATGACGAAATGATCCTTGGTGACGGCGTCAGGAGTAACCGCTTGCAGGTCGTTGTCGTTGATGATGCGGACCCCGCGCCCTTTCATCTGCTCGAAGTAGGCGCGCGACTTGACGGTGCGCATGAAGAACACGCACTCGCAGGCCTTGATGTCGGTGCCGGTAGCGATCATATCGACGGTGACGGCGATACGCGGGAAGTAACTGTTGCGGAAGGCGGCGATCAGATCTTCCGGCTTCTGCCCAGTAGTGCGGTAAGTGATCTTCTGGGCGAAATCGTTCCCCTTGCCGAACTCCTCGCGGACAATCTTGACGATATCCTCGGCGTGAGAGTCGTCCTTGGCGAAGATCAGAGTCTTCGGCACCTCGGTCCGGTTCGGGAATATCTCGGTAAAGAGCTTGTCGCGGAAGGTGCGGATAACGGTGCGGATTTGGTCGACGGCGACCACGTCACGATCGAGCTGCTTGGCCTCGTAGCTGACATCGTCGTCGAGCTGCTCCCAGCGCACCTCGCGGGTCTCGCGATCGCGCTTATCGACGTAATAGCCTGCCTCGACCTCGCCCCCCTGCTCGCTGATGGCCGTCTTGATGCGGTAGACGTCGTAATTGACATTAACCCCATCGGCAACGGCGTGCGGATGGCCATATTCCATAACCAGGTTCTTGTTGAAAAAACCAAAGGTCTGCTTCGAGGGAGTCGCGGTCAGGCCGATCAGGTAGGCATCGAAATATTCGAGCACCTGGCGCCAGAGGTTATAGATCGAGCGGTGGCATTCGTCGGTGACGATGATATCGAAGGTGCCGATCGGGAAGTCGGGGTTGTACTCAATCGGCTCCGGCTCCTTGAACAGCGAGCCGAGTTCATCCATCGACTCTTCGTCCATCTCCTCCGGCAGCTCGCGACCCTTGAGCATCGAGAAGAGCCGCTGGATGGTGCAGATGGTGACCCGCGCGGTGGTGTCGAGTATGTTGCTGGTCATATGCTGGACGATGTACTCCTCGCTGAACTTGAAGTTGTTATACGGTGAGACGAACTGCTGGAACTCCTTGAGGGTCTGCCGCCCGAGGTTGCCACGATCGACCAGGAACAATACCCGCCGTGCGCCGGCGAACTTGATGAGCCGGTAGATGAAGTTGATGGCGGTAAAGGTCTTGCCTGAGCCGGTCGCCATCTGGATCAATGCACGCGGACGGTTCTCCTTGAGGGAGACTTCAAGATTCTCAATTGCCTTGATCTGTGCCGGCCACAATCCTTCGGTGATCAACTCCGGCATCTGCTGCATGCGTGAGAGAAAGGTCGCCGGTTGGCCATAAGCAGAAAACGAGTCAGCCGCTACTTGACCGATTTCTGGCGAGACAGTAAGAGCGCTATCCAGCAGACTTGCTAGCATCTCCGGTCGATGGAAAGCAAAGACATTACGTGAGCGGGGCTCTGGATCGAGACTATTGGTGAAGCGGGTTTCAATCCCAGTCGATTCATAGCAAAATGGCAGCGGGTTATGCCAAGCAGGGAGACTTACTGGCAAGCCTGTAGTGTACTTGGCAGACTGCACCTCAACACCTGTCAGTGTTGAGCCGACCTTTTTTGCCTCAATGACTCCTGCAGCTTTTTGATCGACATACAACAGGTAGTCAGCAAAACCATAACCAGAAAGCGGAAACTCTCGGATCGCCACGCCACGACCAGCATGAATGTTGGTAGCAGAGACATCCTGCACCTGCCACCCACATGCTGTGAGCATAGCATCAATTTGTTTTCTGGCTTCAGCTTCTGGTGCGGGAGTCATAATAAATTTTCTTCATCAATAATAAATTTGATTTCTGAATAAGAGTAAGATATAAATTGCTACATGGAGTTGGGATGAGACCTGCCCGGTCTCAATGAGGTCCTTCCCGGACTGGCCCTGACTCCTTTTTTATTTCTACCATGTCCCTCTGATTGTGTATTTCACTTCCCCATCAACCTTCTTTTCATCGTATCTTACAAAACCAAATCGCTTCCCATCTTTCGATTCCCATTGTAATTTGCACATTGATTTATAAAGGCTCATAACGGCTTGCTTTTTCTGCGCTCTCTTTGAAAGCAGATGCGCCATAATATCTGCTACTTGCACTCCTGGACTCACATTCGAAACGGCGAAATAAGGGTAACTCGATATATTTTTCAAGCCCATACCATTTATGTAATTGTGTATAGCGATTGCAATCCCCTGCTGCGCCCCAAGTCTCTGATCAAAAACCAAATTAACCTTCTTCCCTTTGTGATCCTCACGAGCAGCTTGAGAAACGTTTTCAAGCATTTCTTTAAATGGTCTTGAAAGTTTCTTTGGGTCCGGGGAAAGTAAAGATGGATTTGCGTCCTCTCTGAAAACAGTTGAGGCAAAGGCTTTAAGGTAGAAATCTCCATGGTCTACTATTGGAAATGAGAGAATCTCTTTTACAATACTGATGTTGTTAGGAAATGGTTTCCCCGGCGTAATCATTTCCAAAACTTTTTTAGATAGTAGTTGTTTCCCTTTTAAATCCTTCGTCTTGTCTTTGGCGTTTTCTTTACCAAAATATTTCTTTCTGGTGTCATATAAAAACTTATCGAGCCGCATCAGCTGGTTTTCTAGAACCAGGATTCCAAACAACACACCAAAATGCGGATTATGGTTTTCCGGCGGCCAGCTTTCATCAACAAATAGCCACATTCCACCCCTCCCTCAAAAAACAAAAAACCGCCTGGCCATCACACCGGCCCAAGCGGTCATCCTCAAGTATTCAACTAACCCCGCCTCCAGCAAACCCATCTGAAACTCCAGTAAAACCAGTTGTCAGATATCAGTTGGCAGTCATCAGTGAAACCAACCGAAACAACCCAAATAAAAACAATAAATATTGATCAATCAAAGCCGATCAACTCAAAATAATTAACTTAAACAAACTACAGGTTTTTCATTCAAAAAGCAAAGCTGGATTGCCGATCAAGTCGAGAATGAAACACAAAAAAGGCCCCGGAATAATCCGGAGCCTTTTGTTTCTGGTGGGCGTTACTGGGATCGAACCAGTGCCCCCTGCCGTGTGAAGGCTTTTTCGACTTTCACCAATCTTTCAAAACCCCTATTTTTAGGGGCTTCTGAGATTTCACCACCTTATTTTTGGTATTTACATCATCCATAATAGTCACTTTTTAGTCACTGTATCCTTCAAAATTATATGGGATGGTTCGAAGCCGATAGCCTTGCAGGATTCTCGAATCATGTACCGGGTCTTCTTGCTCATCCTGTATCCCCCGGCCATCGCCTCAAGCACCTTAATATCCAATTGCCCGGCAAGAAGACCACATTGCTCCAGATCTTTCTCCTTTTTCCACTCTTGAGGACGCCGCTGGGCGACGATCAGTTTTTGGAAAAAGAGTGCTTCCGGCCGGGGAATGCGAATCAGGCAGCCCGCGAACTCAACCTCGATCGGATCGATAAACAGAATATCAATGAACGGCATCGCCTGGGCAATGACATTGAATTTCCGAACCATCTTGACCTCTTCTCGTCCACCCGGGCGATGCACCAGGAATTCAACCTCATACAAATCGGTCAAAAACTTCTGCAAGCCGGTTTCACTGTCAGTGACCGGCTCCATCCCCAGAGCCTTGAATTCTGCTTCGAGGTCAATCGCTCTGGCTTCCTTCAAAATCCCCGGCACCAGTGCAAAGTCTATATCGCCAGTCCGCAGCACATACTTTATACCGAGCACCTCTTCATAGAAGAGCATTGCCCAGCTACCGACAAGCAGACCGTCATTAAAGAAATCGGCTTTATCGAGAACTTTCAGCAGTTCGAGGATTTCGGCAGGCAACCCAAGGTCACTATCAACTTTGTACTTGGCCAACTTCAAACCTTTAACAATTTCTCAAGATAGCGTGACCTGTCGGCAAACTTCTTCAACGAGGCATCCTTCTTCCGGCGAGCTTCAATCTGCTCTTTCAGGTGGTCCAACTGATCCGCAGGAATATGCTCATAAACGCTTTTCCCCGCTTTGCGGAACTTGCGATAGTGATATACGGATACCTTGCCTTTGTAGTTTCGTTCCCGCTGGTGGATTGACCCCTTAGGCAACTCGGCGATATCCGCACGCAGGGAATCCATCAACTTCTGGCATCGATCCAGTTCATCCCGAAGCATTCCCTGCAAAACTTCATCATTTTTTTTGTGCACCACTTTCATATTAATTACATATCATGTGGTGCATACATTGGCAAGATTATTGTACACCACATAAAACAAAATAACAGCTATTGTGGTGCACAAACATTTAGGTGGCGGGAATCGTATCAATATATTAAATAATAATCTTTGAATTATTGATCGGCACAAAAAAGGCACAACGAAAAAAGGGTTACAGCATCTTAGCTGTAACCCCTTGATTTTATGGTGGGCGTTACTGGGATTGAACCAGTGACCCCTGCCGTGTGAAGGCAGTGCTCTCCCGCTGAGCTAAACGCCCTTTGCTTCAGTTTAAAGTTTATGGTTATCAGATGCCAGTTTTTTATCCCGCGCCTGAATCTTCTCCAGTTGTTCGATAAAGGAATCGGGCAAGGCTGTCGGTCGTTTATCCGGCCCGACGACCACATGCGCCGTCTCCCCTTCGGCCCTCACTTTCCCGTCTTTGTCGAGAACGCGGTAACTGAATTTCATGATCCGGCTCCGGAACGAGGTCAGAGTTGTTTCGATTGTCAGCTGATCTTCATAAAAGATCGGTGCCTTGTACCTGACATTTGCCTCGGCAACGACGAGAAAATAGCCGGCTTTTTCAAAATCGGTATAATGCAGTCCATTCTGCCGCAGGGCATCGGAACGCCCCTCTTCGAACCAGATCAGGTAGTTGGCATGATGCGCCACGCCCTGCGCGTCGGTTTCAGCGTAACGGACAATCAGGGGCATTTCAGTTTTCATTAAGGGGTCGGCTTTCATAATTCCTCACCAGCAGTATCTTTTTAACGATTTGTTCGAGTTCACTGATATTACCGGGCCAATGATAACCTGGGCGCACATGATCATGCAGTCCTTCAATCACCCGGCCGACCAGGTTGTCTGAATCCTGTCCGGTGAATTGCCTGATCACGTGGCGGATCATCATTTCAAATTCATCCGGCAGTTCCTTGAAGCGTTGACGTAACGGCGGGATATGGATTTCATTGACGCAGAGTTGGTAGTAGAGATCTTCGCGCAACTGTCCGGCCTCGACCAGTTCCTTCGACGAAACCCGGCTCGACGCCATAATCCGGCCAGCGAAAGACTGGGAGCTATGCCCTCCGACCGGGGTGAAGTTGCGGAACTGCAAAACCGATGAAAGCTTGGCCTGAACCGGATCCGGCATCTTGCTGATTTCATCGAGGTAGATAACGTCATAACTTGAACAGCGGCTCAGAACTCCCTGATAATTTTCCACCGCTTCGGAATAGGCACCCTTCTGATGACCGAACAATTCCGACTCGAGCCGAACACCTGAATGCTGGGCCAGATTGACCACCTTGAAAAAATCGGTAAACGGTTCGACAAAGGTCATGGTTTTGTCTTCGAATGGGACAAAACCGGAGCAGACGACCGCTCTGGCTGCGGTCGCCTTGCCGACCCCGGATTCACCGGTAAAAACGGTCGAGACACTCCTGATACTCTCCCAGAGGAACTGCTCATACAGTTTGAAGTCATAGGTGAAGATGGTATTCCATAGATCGTGACGCAACTTCATCATCGATGAACTCTCGCCGATCAGGGTTCTATTGAGAAAATAATGAGCCCGATGTATCTGGTAGAAGAATGCTAAGTGGCGCTGGGCAATCTCAGACGACATTCCGGCCCGGGTCATCATCCCCAAGGCATCAGCAGCGAAAGGAACCGGAACATTGAGCGAGCCTTGCCGGAACTGCTCAGTGATCAGTTTTTCAAAACCGGACTTGAACCGATTAAGACAGAGAAACAGAACACCATGATGCAGCAGCCAGCGATCCTCTTCGCTGTACTGTGCCAGGTCCATGTTGTTTTCATTCTTGAGACGCCCGAGAAGTTGATCGACTTGCCGGGATGCTGACTCAAGCAAGTCAGGTGGGGCCGCGATCTTGTTGTTGGAAAAATCGAGACAGGCCTGCCGGCATTCCTCACCATAAGGATTACTGAATGCGATTTTCTGGATTGTTCCGAGAAAATTCCTCTCGGTTGCCGTCAAGCTCTTCAAGTAATGCCCCTTCCGTATTTCATTGCAAAGTCATTTTAATTATATCAGCAATTTATCAAAGCCCAAGATCATCTGCGATTTCCTGCATCGCCTCAAGACAGAGATTACAAAACTCATCGAGCGGAATGCCGATCCGCTCGCACTCGCGGATGATATCGCGGTTGGCTCCGGCGGCAAAAGCCTTCTCCTTGATCCGCTTACGTACTGACTTCGGTTTGACCGAAGCGAGTTTTTTGTCGGGATAAACCAGGGCGGTGGCAACGATCAGGCCGGTGATGGTCTCGCCGGCTGCGAGGGCATGTTCAAAGGTCGATGAACGTTTACGATCACGGGCCGTTTCGTTATGCATGCCGATCGCTTCAATGATTTCCGCATCGACACCCTTCTCACGCAGAACCTCTTCGGTCTCCCGGGTGTGGATTTCAAGATCGGGCTGGGTTTCGGCATCCAGGTCATGCAGCAAACCGGCCAGCCCCCATTTTTCGGGATCTTCATTGAATCGGGGCGCCAGAGCCCGCATCACCGCTTCGGTCGCCAGGCAGTGTTTGATCAGGTTGTCGTTTTCGAGCGTGTCGGCAACCAGTTTGAACGCTTCTTCGCGGCTTATACCGTATGACATACAACCTCCTTCAATATGCACAAATGAATTCAATTTACGGCAGCGCAGGAAGCCTGTCAAACGGTTAATCTTGGTGTGAAAAGATGAATTAACAGTCAGAGGTGAAATAGCTGATATGCAAAATAAAGGGCAGCCGTTTCGGGCTGCCCTGCTTACTATCTTCATGCTCATGACTGATTAAAGTTTCGATTCACTTGATATTGCCCTGGATTCCAACCACGATCGTCTCCAGCGGAATGTCGCGGCCGCTGTTGGCAATCGCCTGCTTGGCCATGGCGAGCAGGCCACCGCAACAGGGAACTTCCATCAGCACTACGGTCAGGCTCTTGATTCCGCTTTCGGTGATCATTGCCGTCAGCTTATCGACATACGGCGAGGTATCATCAAGTTTCGGGCAGGCAATCGCCAGCGCCTTGTCCTTGAGTATATCCTTATGGAAGTCGGCATAGGTAAAAGGTGCACAGTCCGCTGCGAGCACAACATCAGCACCATGGAAAAACGGCGCGGTCGGCGGTACCAGGTGCAGCTGAACCGGCCACTGACGGAGTTCCGAGGGGCGCTGTCCTTCTACATTGCCTGCCTCTTGCGGCTTTTTGTCAAAGTTCATCATCCGGGCCGAAGGACATCCACCGCCGGCTGCAGCTTCCGGCTTGGCAAAACTCTGAACACGGGCCGAAGGGCAACCGCCACCGGCCGGAGCGTTCTGGTGCTCGGCATGGAACGCCTCCAGCTTTTCCGGAGCGGTCTGTTTGAGATGTTCCTCGACCGCCTATTCATCAAACTCATCCGCTTCGCGCTTGACGACCTTGATCGCATCTTGCGGGCAATGGCCGAGACAGGCTCCGAGTCCGTCACAAAGATTGTCGGCGGAGAGTTTGGCTTTACCATCAACAATCTGGATCGCGCCCTCGGCACAGGCTGGCACACAGAGTCCGCAGCCGTCACACTTGTCTTCATCAATCAATACAATATCGCGAATCATTTACATTCTCCTTTTATCTGAAAAATATCCGTAATGCGTCGAAGTTGACCCGATGATAACAAAGAGAAACTGACTCGACTTTGACCGGGGTCAAAAAACAGCTATTTAATATAAAAACACAGATTGCGGTTAAAAGAAATAATGCCAGAGCAGATCGATTCGTCCACGCTTCAGCAGGTATTGGCCGGAAAAACGCATGATCTCGCGCACCTTCCGGCGATATTCCTCTTTGTAGCAATGAACATGACAATGCTTGCAGACCGGACGCGGGTCCAGCGGGCAGCGCAGGCGCCGTTCAATAGCGTAATCGAGGAAATCACGACAGGCATCGCAGACCGGGTAATTTTCGACTTCGAGCCCGGGAATATTGGCCGCCAAGAAACCTTTTCCCGGGTGCTGGTGTGCCCGGCAGTAAACGGAAGTAAATTGTGCCAGAACGCGCAAATCCTTGATCTCTTTACGGCTTAGATCTGGCAATGTCTCTACGGTCATGACGGTCCCGCGTAAACGGCTGCATATCATTGAAAGAGGCAGCAAGTGTAAAGTGGATTTGTATTTTTAATAGTTGATTTTATACGCAACAGGTATTACGCACATTGACGCAAGTCAAAAAATGCGCGCATCAGCGTTCCTTGGTACTTTCCGAAAGATCTTCAAGCCGGTCGCGATCGTCGATCGTGATCACCTTCCCCTTAACCGTGATCAGGCCTTCACTTGTCATCTTGCGGAAGGTTCGTGAAAGCGTTTCACTGACCGTGCCGAGGTTGGAGGCCAATTGGCCTTTCGGTATCGGCAGGGTCACCTCTTCTTCCTCGTCGCCGGCAAGATCGAGAATATAGCGGGCCAGGCGGGCCGGCACGTCCTGGAAAGTCAACTGTTCAACCTGACTGGCAAACTCGCGTAAAAACCGGGAGAGGCCACCGATCATATTGATCGCAATCTGTGATTTGCGATTCAGCAGATCAAGGAAATTACGTTTCGGAAAAAAAAGCAGTCGTGACGGTTGTAACGGTTCGGCATAGGCCGGATAATGACCATCTCCGAAGATCGCTGCTTCGGCGAACGAGGTTCCCGGTTGAACGATATGCAGGATTCTTTCTTTCCCTTCGGCCGAGAGCTTATAAACCTTGACCCGCCCCTCGGCCAGGATATAGAAACCGTTTGCCTCGTCACCTTCGGAGAATAGCAGTTCACCCTGCTGACAGTTTTTCAGTCGGATAATTTCGGATAATGAATTGATATCCTCGTCGGTCACTCCGGAAAACATCGGACATGACAACAGATCATCTTTAAGAGTCATACGACCTCCCCTGACACAATCAATTGCTAATGTTAAATCTAGCTATACTGACACAAGATATTGATATAATAATACTTAAAATTCTGAAAAAACACTCTCGGCAAGACTCAATTTTTTTCGCAGGTGCAACAAAAACCCGACAGCGTGCCTCCGCAGGAAGACAGGCCTATCAGTTGCAAAATAAACACATGCAGCACCCTGGATATGATCGCGAATGATATCACAACTTGAGATCAAACAAACAGAAGGGTAATAAAAAAGCCGCATTCACCAAGTGGATGCGGCTCAATGTATATTTCACAGGTATTCGTTTAACTGGATTTGGTTTTGACTGGCTTGCCTTCAAGAATCCATTGCTGCATACCCCCCTTGATTGAAAGCAGATCGGTGAAGCCTTTGGCCGTAAGATATCGAATAGCGGTCGGGGAGCGCTTGCCTTTCAGGCAGATAACGGCAATCTTTTTATCTTTCGGGATTTCGTTAATACGGGCTTCAAGTTCATCCAGGGGAATGTGAATCCGTTTCGGCGAATCAATCCAAAATTTTTCAGCATCGCGTTTCAGGCAGACATCAAGAACAACGATATCATCGTCCCCTTCTACCATGCCGTAAAGTTTATCGGTCGAGATCTTCTCGACATCGACCTTCGGCAACTTCACTGTTGAAACCGTCGGATAGCCGGCGGCAACCCAGGCCGGAAGACCAGCCCTGAAGGCGAAAACATTGCTGTACCCAAATTTCACAGCTTTTTCGGCGGCCCGCCAGGAAGCCGTGCATTTCATACCAAGACAGTAAAAAACCAGAGTTCGCTCTTTATCTGTCGGTAGCTGTTCATTAAGTGCATGTAACGGAATATTAACAGAACCGGCTATATGAAGATCATTGAATTCGATTGAACTTAACGGAAAAACAACGAGAGGGTCACTTTCATCCATTATTGTTTTCAACTTTGTCGCATTGATTTCCTGGTAACCGTTGATCAGATTCGATTTGGCGACCGCCGGAACCGAGGCGATTGCGATAATCAGAAGAACCAGCACACCGACCTTGACCATTCGCTCTATTATCATCACAGAACTCCCGAGGTTAGGATTTTCCAATAAAATCTCACGGCTCGAGCGCTCAAGTCAAGACAAAAACCACAACCAGAAATCGCTCACATCAAGCACTTTGTAGCTTTGTAGCGAGTCGGTATATACGATGCTGTCAGGAACAAGTATGAAAATTCATTCAAACACTCAGGTACAGTCAATAAAAAAAAGTTCTTCGCAGATGAGAGTGAATACAGCATTAAACTCCCCCTTCAGCTGACTCAGGACAGGCAAAAAGAGTCAGGTAGGGAGGACACGATCCGACTTTCAGGGAAGTGTCCCTGACCTGAAGACTGAAGATAGTAAAACCGCGCGGTCGCGGCCGCGCACTCCGCCATACTCTTTTATTGAGCCATAAAAGAGTATGCAGAAAACGGCTCCCTGGCCGGGGGCTTTTTTTCCGACTTAAATATTTCTGTTCAACTGTGTTATCAGGGAGTTTGCCTTGAGGCAAACGCAGTTCGACTCCGTGGCGGTTGCGGTCGGGCTGCGGTGCAGTGACCGTGCTGCCGAAAGCGACCTCAAGAGCAAAGGGGGTGAGTCAAAATCATCAATCGGCCCCCAAACGGAGTCGAAAAGTTGGTGGGGACACTACCCGAAGTTCAGGGAAGTGTCCCCTGAAGACATGAGAACTGCGCGGTCGCGGCTGCGGCTTTCCGGATGCGATTGGAAAAGTATGGAGGAATTTGAGTACGCACCACTAATTCCCGGTAAAGTGCGATGAACCTAAAAAAAGGACCGGCTTTACAGCCGGTCCCGTTTTCAACTGGTGCTCTGGGGGAGAGTCGAACTCCCACGTCCCTACGGACACTAGACCCTGAACCTAGCGTGTCTACCAATTCCACCACCAGAGCCAAGAGAGAGTTTTTATATCAAATGGATATACGCAATGCAATAAAAAAAAGACTGGGTTTCATGATACGATCTGATATCTTTTAAGAGTCTCCTCTGACCACTCGGGCCAATCAGTTTCCATGAACAGCGGCAGGTTCTTCTTGACAATTACAATAAAGTATAAATATTATCTAAAACCTGATATGCACATTAACTAATAAAGAATTTTTCGGGAGAAACGCTTATGTCAGATGAAAAAAAACTCGGCCTCGGCACTAAAGCTTTGCATGCCGGCCAGGTCCCGGACCCAACGACCAACTCGCGGGCTGTTCCGATCTACCAGACATCATCCTATACCTTCGATTCTTCGGAGCATGCAGCCAACCTTTTTTCACTGGCCGAAATGGGCAACATCTACACCCGGATCATGAACCCGACAACCGATGTCCTTGAGAAGCGACTGGCCGAACTGGATGGTGGGGTTGGCGCCCTCGCCCTCGCCTCGGGATCATCTGCCGTTTCCCTTGCCATCCTCAACCTCGCCAGGGCCGGCGACAATATCATTTCGAGCAGCTACCTGTACGGCGGCACGCACAACCTGTTCAGCCATACGTTGCCGCGGCTGGGAATAACCGTCAAGTTTGTCGACACATCTGATCCTGCCAATATTGCAAACGCTATTGACGATAAAACCCGCGCCGTCTATACCGAATCGATCGGCAACCCGAAGAACAACGTCGATGATTTCGAGATGATCGCCAAGTTAGCCCACGACAATGGCCTGCCGCTGATCGTTGACAATACGGTGACCACGCCGCTGCTGTTCCGGCCGATCGATCATGGCGCCGATATCGTCGTCTACTCATTGACCAAGTTCATCGGCGGTCACGGTACCAGTATCGGCGGCGCGGTCGTCGACAGCGGAAAATTTGACTGGTCGAGCGGCCGGTTTGCCGAGTTCACCACGCCCGACCCGAGTTACCACGGTCTTATCTACCACGAAGCCCTGGGCGAACTTGCCTATATTCTGAAGATGCGACTGACCCTGCTGCGTGACCTCGGGCCCTGCCTGTCGCCGTTCAATGCTTTTCTGTTTTTGCAGGGCCTGGAGACGCTGCACGTCCGGATGCCGCAGCACTGCAACAACGCTCAAAAGGTTGCCGAGTTTCTCGATGCACACCCGCAGGTCGAATGGGTCAACTACCCCGGCCTGAGCAATCACCCGGATCATGACAGGGCCCGCAAATACATGCCGAAGGGCCAGGGAGCCATTCTCGGCTTTGGCATCAAGGGCGGCGCGGCGGCCGGTTCGAAATTTATCGACAGCGTTGAGCTGTGCAGTCACCTGGCCAATATCGGTGATGCCAAGACGCTCGTTATCCATCCGGCGACCACGACCCACCAGCAGCTTTCTGAAGCTGATCAGATTGCGGCCGGGGTCAGCCCTGACTATATTCGGGTCTCAGTCGGGATCGAGGACGTCGAGGACATTATCGCCGACCTCGACCAGGCTCTCAAGGCGAGCCAGGCTTAATCACAACGCGCATTACAAAATCACCAGGCGGACTCCTTTGAGTCCGCCTTTTTATTGTCGATTGCTGCCCGATCATGCTAGAATTCTTCCGTTTTCGATCCCTGAACAGAGGCAGCAATGGCCCGCAACCGTACCCTGCAAAACAAGCTCGAATACCTGGTTTTTTTACCTGTCGTTGTCTTCTTCAGAGCCCTGCCGCGAACCCTCTCCCTGCGCTGTGGCGAGCGACTCGGTTCACTCGCGCTAATCCTGATGGCCGGCCGCCGGAAACTGGTCCTGCGCAACCTGTCCCGCTCCTTCCCGGAAAAAAGTTCAAGCGAGATCGAAACCCTCTGCAAGAAAACATTCCGTCACATTGGCATCAGCGTTGCCGAGATGATCAATATCGACAGGTTCCACGGCAAACAAGACCTTGATCGATACTTTACCTTTGAAGGACTTGAGCACCTCGAGGCGGCAAAATCCATGGGGCGGGGCGTTCTGCTTGCAACCGGCCATGTCGGGTTCTGGGAAATCGGCGCATTTTTCCTGCCGGAACTCGGGTTCAAGCCGGCCTTTGTAGCCAAAAAAGCAAAGAACCCATACATCAATGACTACATGATCCGCTTGCGCGAACATGGCGGCGCCCAGGTGATCGATGCCAACAAGGGAGCCCGGCAGATCGTCAAGAACCTGATGGAAGGGAACTGCGTCGGCGTTTTGATCGATCACCACATGCACGCCAGGGAGGCCGTTCAGGTGCCGTTCTTCGATCGTCCGGCCTGGACCACCCCGATTATCACCCAGATCGCCATGAAACGGAACATCCCGGTCATTCCGATTTTTGTCTACAGAACTGAAGATTTCAAGTATCGGGTTGTTATCGACGCGGCAATCTTTCTCGAAGGCGAGATCAATGATGAGAATGTCACTGCCAATACCGCTCGGCTGACCAACATCATCGAGGATGCGATCCGGGTCGAGCCGAGCCAGTGGTTCTGGGTCCACAAACGATGGAAACAATAACATGCCGACCGTAAGCTGCCCCTTTCACATCGTTTTGATCGAACCGGAAATCCCGCCCAACACCGGAAATATCGCCCGTCTCTGCGCCGCCACGGGAAGTATTCTCCACCTTGTCGGCAAGCTCGGGTTTTCCCTTGACGACAAGCACCTCAAACGGGCCGGCCTTGATTACTGGCCATCGGTTCAACTCAGGCGGTGGACGTCTTTCGAGGAGTTGCGGATCAACTATCCGGATGGACGGTTCTGGTTCACTTCGAAGAAGGCTGAAAAAAGCTATGCCGGGGTCGGCTATAAAACCGGTGATTTCATCGTTTTTGGCAAGGAGACTCTCGGATTACCCGATACAATGATCGAAAATAACCGGGAACGGGCGATCCGGATACCGGTGAACAGCGACGCGGTCAGGAGTCTGAACCTGTCAACGGCGGCAGGGATTGTTCTTTATGAAGCACTCCGACAAACCGGCGTACTCAAATGACAGCATGTTGCCGTTCAAACGCCAGCAGCCATTCCTTGGTGGCAATTCCGGAACCACCCGAATAACCGGTCATCTTGCCGGTCGAGCCAACGATACGATGAAACGGCACAATAATCGGTATCGGGTTGGCGGCCATTACCCGCCCGACAGCACGGGCCGCTTGAGCATGCCCGGACAGCTCGGCGAGGGCACCGTAAGAGAGGATCTGACCAAACGGAACACCTTGCAGGCAGTCCAGAACGTCGCGTGAAAATGGCGACAATCCATCAAGACATAGCGGCAGTTCAAAGACGAAACGTTCACCGGAAAAGTACTCCTGCAGCTGCTTAGCGGCCTCTTCACTGACCGCATTGGCGGACTGCTCACTCTGAACCTCGAACCGTGACAACTTGGCATTGCTGCCGGGGTTGAATCCAACCGCGACAACGGCATTTTCATCGGCAATCACCCGGAGCAGACCGAGCGGCGTAGCAACATCACTCAGAGACTTCATCGATCCTTCTTTCTTCGCAAAATACTACCGAGCTCATTAAGGGCGTTCACCCCGAACAGCCTGCAGATGACCAGATATATCGCACCTCCGGAAAAGACAGCGGTCAGAAGGACAGCGGAATTGCGAATCCGTTCAGTATCGGCATTCCAATGACCAAACTGCAAGACCGCCCAGACGACCACAGACATGACCAAAAGCGCGGGAGCCACCTTGACAAGCATCACTGAAAGGGATGACAGCCGCAGCCCGCCGATGCGGCGCTGAATCAACCAGAGGAGAACGATGGCATTAAACAATGATGCCAGGGTCAGGGCAACAGCGAGACCGACATGAGCCCAGAACTGCATCAGGAGAAGTCCGAGCCCGGCGTTTGCCAGCAGTGTCCAGAAAGATACCCAGACCGGTGTCCGCGTGTCCTTCATGGCGTAAAAGGCCGGGACGACGACCCGGCTCAGCCCGACACAAATCAATCCCGGTGCATAGGCGACCAGCGCCAGGCCCGATTGGCGGACTGCAGCGGCGGTAAACTCGCCGCTCATAAAGAAAACCGAATAGACCGGAACGGCACAGAGCATAAGGCCGAGCGTTGCCGGCAGAATCAGAAACAACAACAGTTCAAAGGAATAATGCAAGGATTCCCTGAAACCATCGAGATCATCATCTGCAAGTTGCCGACTCATCGCCGGCAACACCGCCTGGGCCAAAGAGGCAATGATGATTCCCTGGGGAAACTCGAAGAGACGTTGTCCATAGTAAAGATAAGAGACCGAACCTTCGGGCAGAAATGAGGCCAGCAGGCGGGTCACAACGACGTTAATCTGGTAAATTGCCACCCCGGCAATACCGGGGAGCATCAGCAGTGAGATCTGCCGAATCGCCGGATGGGAAAAGTTAAACGATGGCTTGAGGCTGTAGCCGAAGCGGAACAGGAGCGGAAACTGCATCAGTAATTGCAAAATACCACCGAGCAGTACGCCGATGGCCAGTGCTGCTATCGGGGTCTCAAGCCGGGGCGACAACAGAACAGCCGCCCCGATCATCGACAGGTTGAGCACAACCGGCGAAAATGAGGGCAGAAAATAATGGCCTCGAACATTGAGGATGCCGGTTACCAGCGCCAGCAATGAAACAAATAATATGTACGGAAACATCAACCGGTTCAGCATGTCGGTTAATTCAAGCTTCCCCGGAACCGCTTCAAATCCAAAACCGATCAAGCGTACAACTTCCGGCGAAGCAACAATACCGATAACCGTGACAGCCGCCATGATGACAAACAACAGCGTAAAGCAGATAGAGGCGACCCGGCGGGCTTCTTCCTCACCCTCTTTATGGTAGATATCGGAGAAGGTTGGAACGAATGCTGCGGTCAACGATCCTTCAGCAAAAAAACGCCGTAAAAGGTTCGGGATGGTAAATGCCATGAAAAAAGCATCTGTGACAAAACCGGCACCGAACAGTCTGGCGACGACAATATCGCGTACCAGTCCGGCGACACGGCTGACGCCGGTAGCGGCTCCCATTAAACCTGTAGCCATGGCTATTCTGTGCTTCTCTGACATTCTGAATGATTTAACACACCGATATGGCGGTCGCAACGAATTTCATGTAGCAGACGTTTCGGGCCATGCGACTTTCAAGGATTATATTATTTTAATCCTGATTAAAAGGGCTACAATCCCAGCATTTCAGGGGGTTTACGTTTCCAGATTAGCATATTTTAACTTGACTGCACGTTTCGACAATGGTAAAAGAACGCTCCGTTAAACAATCAATCAATTTTCTGGAGGAATCAAGAGTGGCCAACCATAAATCTGCTATCAAGAGAAATCGTCAGAACGCAATTCGCAATGCCCGCAACACTCATGTCCGCACGACCATGCGCACGTATGTCAAAAATTTCCGTACTGCCGTTGCTGATGGCGACAAGGAAGCAGCAACTGCGGCGCTGAAGGTTGTCGTACCATATATTGACAAGGCTTCAACCAAAGGCGTTATTCATAAGGCGACTGCCAGCCGCAAGATTTCCCGCCTGAACAAGCTGATGAATACCCTCGACTAGACGGTATAACAAATTATATTTAAAAGGCCTGAACATCTGTTCAGGCCTTTTTTGTAGTTACTCGCTGCTATTGAATCAGGCCTCGAGACCGGAAATCTCGAGCAGCAGCTCCTCGAGAAGCGCCCCGGGATTATTGCCGGTCGACTTGAGGGCGATATCGGTCGTCAAGAAAAGCTCAAAAGAACGGCGATACTGTTTGTGATTAAACAGTTTGGCCTGCTTGAGCAAACCATCGATGAAATATGGGTTTACGCCGATCCTCTTGGAAATATCCTTGCGTCCGACCCGCTCATCAATCAGCTCTCGCGACATCCAGAGCTGGCGAAAGTGGCGCGCCAACATGCTCAGGACAACCAGCGGAGCGATCCCTTCATCGAGCAGTCGACCGAGCAGGCGGAGGGCCTCCCCGGCATCGCGCTGCCCGATCGCGTTGACCATATCGAAGATACTGTCAACCCGGGTATCAGAGACAATCTCCTCGACATCAGAAACATCGACCAGGGTGCGCTCCTGCCCGACGTACTGAAAGAGTTTCTGCAGTTCGCCGTCGATCTCCATCAGGCTGGTTCCGGAGCGTCGACAAAACAGTGCCAGGGCATCTTCGGTAAAGCGGTATCCAGCCGCCCCAGCCTGATCCTTGACAAAAGACGGTATCTGGTTTTCATACAACCCCCTGAATTCGACCAGGGCACCTTTCTTTGCAAACTGCTGAAAGAATTTCTTTCTTTTGTCAATTTTATCTCCAACCATAACCAGGCATGTCTCAGGAACCGGTTCTTCGACATAAGGAGACAGGGCATCGAGGTCAACCGCCGGCAGCTTATCGGCCTCCTTGACGACGACCATCCTTTTCGGCGCAAAGACCGGGAGCGTGCGGATACTATCGAGAAGGTCCTCTATCCTGGTCTCTTTGCCATGATAAACCTGGAAATTGAAGTCACGGGCATCTGCGGCAACAATGGCATCGATGAGTTGTTTGAGGGTGCGCTGAATAAAGAACGATTCCGAGCCATAAAGATAAATCAAACCAGGGATTTCGGCCGACTTGATTTTTTTCTGCAACTCACCGGGCGTCATCATTCCCCTCCGAAACCTGTGGCCATCTGCCAGGCGAGGTCTTCTGCGATCCGCTCTGAAAGCGCCTTCTGGGCTGCTGATTCCCGATCTTCCTGGGCGATAATTGACGTGCCATAAGTGACAAAGTCATGATAACGAACAATCTCACCCCGCCAGAGGATTTTACCATCACTCAGTCTTTTCAGGCTGGCGCCAACCCGCACTGTCATACGGTATGATTGAATATTATCGAGTGAATCATAACTGATGGCCGCCAGACGGTACTGCAAAATCTGGCCCTGCAGAACAGCTTCGGCCGCCTCTTGAGACTCAACCAGAACGACCTCGGACTGTCGCATCAACCTGAGATTCGTACTGGCGGTGATATAGCTTTCAAGATAGGGCTCGGCGGTCAGATTTTCAAACAGGTTAACCTTGATCCGGGAGATATCACCGGGCAGAGCATGAGTTGCTCCGCTGAACTGATAACCACACCCTGCAACGAACAACAGGAGCGTAAAAATGTATATTCTGATGATCAAGAGACAACCACATTCACAAGGCGTCCTGGAATAACAATAACTTTCCGGACGGTTTTGTCAGCAATAAAGCGAGCGACATTCTCTTCTTCAATTGCGGCTTCTTTCAGATCATCCTCGGCAATATCGGCCGGCACCTTAACCTTGCCGCGAACTTTGCCATTGACCTGGACAACAATCAGCTTACTCTCTTCAACCAGCGCTGCCTCATCCCATTGCGGCCAGGATCCGGTCGACAGCCGATCTTCATTTCCAAGCAGGCTCCACATCTCTTCGGCAACATGCGGTACGAACGGTGTCAGCAGAACAACAACGGTTTCCAGTGCCTCGCGCATAACCTCAGGGTGCTGATCTTTTTCAGCAAAACCATAGATAGCATTGACCAGTTCCATAATCGCGGCAATAGCCGTATTGAAATGGAATCGGCCGTCAATATCGTCGGTGACTTTTTTGATTGTCTTGTGAACAATCCGCCGGAGATCACGACCTTTCCCTTCGGCCGAAGTCGCCGGTGCAACATCACGAATCAATTCGAAGTTATCAAAAACACCACGCCAGACCCGGTTCAGGAAACGATAGCACCCCTCAACACCCTGTTCGTTCCACTCAAGGTCCTTTTCCGGCGGTGACGCGAAAAGAGAGAATAACCGGGCCGTATCAGCGCCGTAATGCTGAATCAGGTGGTCCGGGTCGACAACATTCTTCTTCGACTTACTCATCTTTTCATTACGCCCGGTGACGACGCTATTCTGACATTTGGTACAGGTACCGTCGACAATCTCTTCCGGATAGAGCCAGCCATGCTCGGGGCACTCCTTGGTCTCCATACAGACCATACCCTGGGTCAGCAGGTTGGTAAAAGGCTCGTCGATATCCATCAACCCGAGATCGCGCAGAACCTTGGTATAAAACCGGGCATACAGAAGATGCATGACGGCGTGTTCTACTCCGCCGATATACTGATCAACGGGCATCCAGTACTCGGCCCTCGATTTATCAAGAACGCCCTGATCGTAATCAGCACAGGCATAGCGGGCAAAATACCAGGAACTTTCAACAAACGTATCAAACGTGTCGGTCTCGCGCCGGGCTGGCTTGCCGCATGCCGGACAATCGGTTCCGGCAAAAGACTCGAGGGCGGCCAGCGGGCTCCCCCCCCCGCCGGTAAATTTGACGTCGGTCGGCAGAACGACCGGCAACTGATCTTCCGGGACCGGAACCACTCCGCAGGCATCACAGTAAACAACCGGAATCGGCGTCCCCCAGTAACGCTGCCGGGAAACACCCCAGTCACGTAAACGGAAATTGACCGCTTTTGTTCCAAGGCCTTCAGCCTCGAGATAATCTGCTATTTCTTCCTTGGCCGTCTCATTATCAAGCCCGTCAAAGCTTCCGGAATTCGCCATCGTACCGGGTCCGGTCCACGCTTCGGACATTGAGTCGACATCCAGAGCCTCATCCGGCTGGATAACGACCACCATTGGCAGGTCATATTTTTTCGCAAACTCAAAGTCACGCTGATCGTGGGTCGGAACAGCCATAACCGCACCGGTTCCGTAATCCATCAACACAAAATTGGCAATATAGACAGGCATCTTCCGACCGCTGACCGGGTTGATGCAATAACTTCCGGTAAAAACACCCTCTTTTTCGTAATCCTCGCTGGTTCGCTTGTTTTTATCCTGCTTGCCAACCTTGGCAATAAAGGCTTCTACGTCCTTCCTGTTATCTCCGGTTGTCAGTTCAAGGGCTTTTGGATGTTCCGGTGCAAGGCTCATGAAGGTTGCGCCATACAGAGTGTCCTGTCGGGTGGTGAATATCCGGATCGATTGCTCACTATTTTCAAGCGGGAAGTCTATTTCACAACCGATACTTTTACCGATCCAGTTGCGTTGCATGGTCAGAACAGATTCCGGCCAGCCATCGAGTTGATCTATACATTCAAGCAACTCTTCGGCGTAGTCGGTGATCCGAAAGAACCACTGCTCAAGCTCTTTATCAACGACCTCGTTGTCACAACGCCAGCAGCAGCCATCCTCAACCTGTTCGTTGGCCAGTACCGTCTCACAATCGGGGCACCAGTTCACCGAAGAGCTTTTCTTGTAGGCCAGGCCCTGTTCCAGCATTTTCAGAAAGACCAGTTGTTCCCAACGATAGTAATCGGCATCGCATGTCGCAAATTCCCGATTCCAGTCATACGACAGGCCCATGCGTTTAAGCTGAACCCGCATGTTATCGATGTTTTCATAGGTCCACTTGGCCGGATGGGTGCCATGCTGGATCGCCGCATTTTCAGCCGGCATGCCGAAAGCATCCCATCCCATCGGATGGAGGACATTGAAACCCTGCATTGTCTTGAAACGGGCGACAACATCGCCAATCGAGTAATTACGAACGTGCCCCATGTGAATCCGGCCTGACGGATAAGGGAACATTTCAAGGACATAATATTTCGGACGGTCCGAATCCTCGGAAACAGCAAACGATTCTTCCGACTCCCAGATCTGCTGCCATTTCTTTTCGACAGCAGCGGCATCATAACGCTCTTGCATAAAAAACACCTGTAGGTAATTAGAAACAGGAATACCGGCAACAGCCGGTATCAACACTGACAGATTCAAATTTACCAGCCCGGCATTGCGACGCATCGCCAGACTGGTGATCGTTCTGCTTATTTCTCCCGATAGGTAATACGGCCACGGGTCAGATCATACGGCGACAACTCAACGGTCACCCGGTCACCCGGAAGAATCCGGATATAATATTTCCGCATTTTTCCCGAAATGTGGGCCAGAACGACATGGTCGTTGTCGAGTTTAACCCGAAACATTGCATTCGGTAGCGGCTCAATAACTTCACCTTCAACTTCAATCGCTTCTTCTTTAGCCAAAAGACTTCTCCTTCACATGCGCTTTATTATAATCAGATATTCAGTAACCGCCTGGTCACATCAATGATTTTGGTCGTCTGGATCGGTTTGGTGATATAGTCGTTCGCACCGATTGCCATGGCCCTTTCCTTGTCCTCATTGGCACCCTCGGTCGTAATGATAACGATGGGGACATCCTTGTAGTTCGGATCATTCCGAACCAGGCTAACCAGTTTCAAGCCATCCATAATCGGCATATTGATATCGGTCAGAATGAGGTCAAACTTTTCCGCTGAAATCTTCTTCAGACCATCAACACCATCGTTTGCTTCGGTGATATTGAGGCCTCGAACCCTCTTTAACGCAAACACAATAAGTTGACGCATAGTGGGTGAATCTTCAACAACGAGGACATTGAATGTCGACATTTATCCCTCCGGTACCTTACTTGGTCATCAGATCTATGAAGCCCTGAATCGTCGAGAGTTTTCGCTCCGATTCCGTATAGAGCTTCGAAGAAAAAATTGCGGTCGCAGCATGACCGGCCATCAACGTGAAGAGCTCATAGTCAACATCGCTGAATTTTTCCTTCTGAACCAATATTTTATATATGACAATAACGCCAATGACGTGTTCCTTGATTTTCAGGGGGATACAGACGAGAGGATGATGGAAATCCCTTTCGTACCCTTCGAGATCATCATTAAAGTAGTTTTCACCGGTCTTGGCCATTTCGCCGATAATCCCCTCACCCAGTTCAAAAGAAGGCAATTCGCTGTTCTGCAAGCCTTCACTGGCAACGGCCTGGAGTTTATTGGTCTTTTCGTCGAGCAGAAGGACCGAAAACTCTTCTGCCCCGATCAGGTTAATGACTATTTCAAGAATAACCTGAAGGACCTCCTTGAAATCTAGCGTCGAATGCAGCTGATAAGAAGCAATGTAGAGATTTGCCAGCATGTTGTTTTCATTTTCAATCTCAACATAGCGGTTGGCAAAGTCGACATTTTCTGCTTCTACCTGCTTGATCCGGCCGAGAATTTCATTTTTTTCGTCTTCAAGCTTCTTGATTTTATCAAGCAGTTCACTCGAATCAGCAGAACCTTCCGAGCTTTTGAGTGCCTTCATCTGCTCTTCAATTTGCACAACCTGATAACGCAGACGTTCATTCTCTTTGAGCAGGTCGTGGGTAAAATCAGCCCCCTTCTTGAAAACCTGAAGAAACTCCTCAGCCCTTTTTTCCTGATCAGGCACTTGTTCTTTATCCTTTTCTGTCATTTACCTCTCCTCGTAGCAGGAAAATCTAATCAGGACATCCTAACAGTCTCATTTGAAAATTTCCACAAATTACCACAGATTATTCTAAAAACCACATTCATTGAGAATAGCATCGCACATCCCGTCAAGATCGACAACACGACTCACTTTTCCGGTTGCGATCGCCTCTTTCGGCATCCCGAAGACGACGCTACTCTCCTCGGATTCAGCAAGAACCTTGCCTCCCGCCTCACTGATCCGAAAAGAACCGGCTGCGCCGTCATTACCCATTCCCGTCAGGACAACACCGAGGGTGGCCAGCCCGAAAAAACCGGCAACCGAATCAAACATTTTGTCGACAGAAGGAACATAGCGCTGGCCGGGGTCAGGATCCTGAATATGGGCAACGATTGTGTTGCCGCGCCGCCTGAACGTCATATTGGCGCCACCCGGAGCTACCAGAACCCGTCCCGGCCGAACTTCATCGCCATTTGCAGCTTCCTTGACTTCTAGTGCTGAAAACTTGTTCAGCCTATCAGCAAACGCCCTGGTGAAGCCGGGCGGCATATGCTGAGAAACAACGAAGGCGATCGGAATCGGATCCTGAATTTCAGAGAAGATCTTCTGCAGGGCCGGCGGCCCGCCAGTCGATGCTCCGATCGCAACAAGTTCGAATGGACTTTTTTTGCGGCCCTCCTTCAGTGCGCTTCGGAGTCTCTGCGGTTTGGGTACCCCTCCCTCTTGCGAACGACGCAGAACCTTGTCCATGTCAGTTTCGACGATCGCCGCTACCTTCGCGTGCAGATCGTCACGGATATTGAACAGCTCGGGCTATATCCTGGCACTCGGCTTCGGAATGAATGTTACGGCGCCGAATTCCATTGCGCGAAAAACGTTTTCATCGTCAGACCGGGAGGAAACGACAATGACCGGAACCGGCCGATTCTGCATAATAATCCGCAAAACGGTAAAACCGTCCATGCGGGGCATTTCAAGATCCAGGGTAATCAGATCAGGCTTCAGGTCGATGGCCTTGCGCAGCGCTTCTTCACCATCACATGCATAATCAACAACCTTAACCCCCGGGATCTCCTCGAGCATCCGGATGATGGTACGACGATTATAAGCCGAGTCGTCAACAACCAGGACTTTTATCGTGTTTTTACTCATGGCTGCACCATAAAGCTTTGCGGGGCCGGACGCTGGTAGACCATGTCATTGATAAAATGGCGCAGGGCAAAGGCACTGGTTATGTTCATCAGGGATTCGGAATGGCCGAGCAGAAGAAATCCCTCAGGCCGTAATCGCTGAAAAAAACTTTCAATGACTTTCTTTTTCGCAGCGACATCGAAATAGATAATGACGTTACGGCAGAAGATGACATCCATTTTACCTAGGAGTGACACCCGGGGCGCATCAAACAGGTTCAGATGGCTGATCGATACCAGATTCTTTATTTCGTCGTTAATTCGGAACTTATCGTCAACCGGAGTAAAAAATCTTTTTTTGATCGCCTCATCGGTCGATCGGAACGAGGCGTCGCCATAAACTCCCTTACGAGCAACCTGCAGGACGCGATGGCTGATATCAGTACCGACAATTTCAATCTGCCAATCCTTGAATTCCGGTTTATCGAATATCAACATTGCAATTGTATAAGGCTCTTCACCGGTTGAACATCCGGCACTCCAGATGCGGATTTTTTTCTCTTCGTTGTTCGCTTCCTTGCGTATCTTCAATTCCGGCAGAATTTCATCGGTAAATGTTTTGAGCTGAAAATCTTCACGAAAAAAATAGGTCTCATTGGTAGTGATGATATTGATGACTTCGTTGAGCTCCTGATCTTTCACCTTATTGTAACGCAACAGGTAGTAGTAATCCTTGAAATTGGAGAGGCGATGATATTGCAGGCGCTTGCCGATACGTCTCTCAAGCAGGAACTTGGATCCTTCATCAAAGAAAATTCCACAATGCTGATAGATGAAATCCCGCAACAGGCGGAACTCCTCATCATTCATTTCTATTTCCGGACCTGAAAACAACATCTCGTGGTTATTCAATCCCCTGTTTCAAGCCAGAAAGAAGATATTGCAATTCCTGACGAACGATGTCGTTATCTTCATTCTGCATCATAATTTCCAACCTGTTGCAGCAAGCAGGACCTTCTATTTCCGCCAGTACCCGCGCCGCTTCGAGTCGTATTTCCTGATGTGAGTGATTCAGTAATTTCTCTTCAACACCCCTGATCCAGTCTCTGCTTCCCGAATACTGAAGGAACTTCAGTGCTGCACTGACCACTTCATCATCATTATGTTCGAGGGCACGCAATAAATAATCCTGAAAATCACACAGGCCGAGGGTATCCAGGGTCTCCAGGACAGCAATACTGACCATACCGACCGGATCCATCAACACCGGAGCAATCATCGGCGCGGCATCGGCACCACAGAGTCGACCGAGTGAACGGACTGCCGCCGACCTGACCCACATATCTTCATCCTGAAGAGCCAGACAGAGCGGATCGACGACCTCATGATCGCCGGTCAGTCCGAGGGTCTCGGCTGCAAGGGCCCGTACTTCATTTTCTTCATCGGTCAGGGCTAGCATCAGGGCGGGAAGATGCCCGGCACCTGTTTTCCCTTCGATTGACCTGATCGCCGCACTCCGCACCTGAGCTGATTCATCCTTGATGGCAAAGGCAAGATGTTCCTCGATCTCATCTCCGTCGAGGCGCCCAAGAACCGTAACGGCATACATTCTGATTTGTGGATCACTATGCTCGAGTAGCGGGCTCACACTTTTTACCGTTTGCTCCCGATAACGCTCGCCAAAAAGCGAAAGGGCCTGAAGTGCCGTTTCACAGATCTCCTCGACATCGTCGCCGAGGGCTTCAATCAATACAGGGAGCGCCTTTTCATTACTGACCTTGCCAAGCGACTGGATTACAACCTGCCGCATTTCAGGATCAGGGTCCTTGCTGACCGACAACAACAGATCTACCGCCGAGGTTGCCCCGACTTCGCCATACAGATATGCCAGATAGGCCTTGGCCCGACCTTCGACTCCACCCCAGGCACCGAGAAGTGCCGCCGTATCCATCCGGCCAAGAGCGACAAGGGCGCTGACGGCATCCTCACGGAGATCAGGATCATCGATTAACCCGAGCAAACTCGACACACTGTCCTTGTTGCCGATACAGGAAAGCAGAGATATCGCGGCCTTCTGAATCGACGGCCCACCATCTACGAGCAACTCTTTGACCGCTGCAGTAACCGACTCATTAGAGCGCATCACCATGACATTGCCGAAAAAGTCACGGGCCTGATAAGAAATCTGTCCGAGAGCCATGACGGCGGCCTCGCGCACATTCTTCATTTCATCTGACAGGCTCTGAACCAGAAAAGGAATAGCCGCAGCATCGCCGACCCGGCCAAGACAATCGAGCAGGGCTTTGCGCAACAACTTATCATCACTGTAATCAAGTAATCGATCAACCGGAACCGAGGCATCAATCTGCCCCAGGGCTTCGAGAATGGTGAAGCGGAACAACAGATCCGGCTTCTCCATCGCCTCGAGCAACGGCGTAACCGCTTCGGAGGCACCAAGCTTGCCGAGGTTTTCGGCCGCCGCCGCCCGGACATTGCTGTCATCATCCTTGAGGGCTTCAATCATCGCCGGGATGGAACGATCATCCGGAATCTCACCAAGTATATCGAGTGCGAATTTACGAACGTCCTGATCTTCGGATTTAATCTCACGGATCAGCGGCGGAACAGAGAACCGGCCGAGGCGGATCAGAATTTCCACGGCGGTATTACGCAATCCGGCATTGTCCTCAGAGTAAAGAAACCTGATAATTTCCTCGATATGCTCTTCGACCCGAGGAATCAGCAGGAAAATCTCGGTTGCTTCCTTGCGAACCCGCCAACTGGAATCGGTGAAAGCAGTATAAAGTTGTGCCAGATACGAGTTTGCATTTTTCCGGTCAACCAGATGTAAAGCACCGAGCCGCTCTTCTTCCTGCTCCGACTTCAGCAACTGTTGAATTTTTGCGATATTGTCCGACAGCTCTGCCATCAATAACTCCTACGGGGCTCCTTCAGCTCGTCGACGGGCGATAAATGCCTCAAATTCGACCTGCAACACATCGTTGCCATTCTCGACAAGGCCCGGAAAACGTTCCTTGAAAAGTTTTCTGCCCTCGTTTATCTCTTTGGCCAAAAGATCAAAAAAGGTGCCGGAATGAATCCCCTCTTCAACTTTCTCCTGATTATACAGGGCTATATCAGAGACGATATTACGGGCGAGGCGGTGCGCCTTTTCCGGGACTTCAGCTTTTTCGGACGCCGAAATCTCATCTTCTTCAGCCTGCTGAATCTTGTTGTTCATTTCGTCGGTGAATTGCCTGGCTATCTGCTCCTCGCCCGGTGCGGGAACTTCGCCGGGAACCTGTACTTCAGAGGGGTCAGGTGGTTCGGAAGTCGCCGGTTCAGCACCACTGACCAATTGGTGGATATAAGCAACCAGATCATTCGGAATATGATGTTTTTCGATATAGGCATCGGCACCGTACAATGACGCCGGCGTCCGCTTGTAAGCCATCTTGTTGTAGACAGAAGAGAGAAGAATGATTTTGACATTTTCAAGGCCGGGAATTGCCCGGACCTTTTCGACTACCTCAAAAGCGTACAATCCCGGCAACGCAACATCGACAATAATCGCCTGAGGCGGCTTTGCCTTCATCAGGGTCAGAGCGCTCGGCCCGTCGTGACTGATGTGGCAACTGATTTCCGCCTTCTGCAGAATAGCACTGATCGTTTCACACAGAGCCTGATCATTATGCGCGATCAGAACATGGATCGAGACTGCCGGTTGTGATAATGCCGGGACCTGTGCCTGGAAAACCTTTTGGCATTTAACGCATTTCAAAGTGACCTGTTTACCGCCAAACTTCTCCTTATTCAATCGGTACTGGGAAGAACAGGTTGGACAATTGGTTATCATATCTATTTCCATTTAAATGATTTATTGAATCCTATTTCTTTAATCGACAATCTCATTGAGATTCGTGCGGATCTGGTCGAGATCAAGTTTTTCATCGGTTGAAAGGATTTTCTCAAGATTAAGGATCATGACCAGGTCTTCATCGCGCTGACATACGCCGAGAAAATAGTCGGCCTCCTGTCCTTTCAAAAACCTTGGTGCCGGCTGAATCTCCTGCCGGGTAAAGGTCCTCACTTCAGCGACCTCATCCACCATCAGACCGATAACCTTGCCGGCAAGGACAGATATGATCGTCCTGTTTTTATGGCCGCCATCGACGACCGGCTGATCAAAGCGACGACGCAGATCAACAACCGGGATCACAGCCCCACGCAGGTTGATTACCCCTTCGATAAATCGAGGCGCTTTCGGAACAGGAGTCAGCTTCTGCGGCCTGATTACCTCCTTGATCCGGAGGATGTCGAGTGCATACAACTGATCGCCAACCTGAAAACAGGCAAGCTGAATCTCCTTCCGCGAGGTTTCTTCCGATTCAGATGCTGCATCGGAGTGAGAAAACTCTTTAATCATTTTGCCAAAAACCGCTGTATTGTCTCGATAACCATAACCGACTTGAATGGTTTGGTGATGTACCAGTCGGCTCCGACTTTTTCACCGCGAGCCATATCTTCCCGGCTTTTCTTCGCAGTCAGCATAATCACCGGGATGTCGGTGGTTTCCGGATCATCCTTAATGCGCTGGCAGACTTCAAAGCCATCAATTTCAGGCAACATGATATCGAGCAGTACCAGGTCCGGCTTCTCTTCGGCAATGGCATCCAGCGCTTGCTGCCCGTTGGAAACACCGCGAACATCATACCCCTTCGATGTAAGAAGAATGCTTTCCAGTTTGAGCAAGCTCTCTTCATCTTCGACAATCAGAATCTTCTTCTTAGCCACGGGAGACTCCTTTCTCCTTCAATCAAACGAGTTCAGCATCCATAACGCTTGATAAATGCAATAAAATCAACATCTTGCCATCAACCCTGCCAACTCCTTCAACGAAGTCACGATCAAGGCCCGACAAAACCGTTGGTGGCGGTTCAATATTTGCTAATGGAACATTTACAACCTGATTAATCCTGTCAACGATAAAACCGGCCAGACGTTCGTTATTCTGGCAAACGATAATTCTCGACGAAGAACTGACTTCGGTCTGATCAAGGTTCAAACGGCGGTTCAGATCAAACACCGGGACAATGATGCCACGGAGAGAGATAATGCCCTTGATAAAATCAGGAACACGTGGAATATCTGTCACTTCACGGGGTTTTATAATCTCACTCACCGAATCAATCGTCAGCGCATACTCTTCATTGGCCAGAGCAAACGTCAACCATTGTTGAACATCCTGATCGACGCTATCATCATCGTTGGTCAGCGCCTGCAGATAGTTCGCCTCAGTTGCCAGGCCACCGTCGACAGTGAAAGCGAAAAGGGCATCGAGAGGATCGTTTTCCACCGGTTCTTGCTGCTCCGGTTCGGTTGCAACCGGGTCTTCGATAAAAGGCTCGTCGGCAACCTTAACCTCTTCCCCGGCAACGGCATCTTCCTGCATCGGCTCTTCGTCCGGTTCGATTGGAGGAGGCTCAGCTACAGGCGGTTCATCAACCGGCGGCTGATCAACCTGATCCGCGACCGGCTCACTGACCGGTTTTTCCGAATCACGTTTATCCTGCTGTCTGACTTTCGCTTTTTTTCTGATCTCAACAAGATCCATCTGTCACTGCTTTCACTTATGTAGAATCTAGTTCATATCAAGTTCAGCCATCACGGCCTGCATGACAGAGCCATCAATGGTCGAGACATCCCTGCCAAATCCCTCGAGCAGGGCCAGGGTCGCAGCATGATTAATTTTGCGGGGAATCCCGTCGGAATACTCATAAATCCGGTCAATCGCATCCGGTAGAAAAATCCCGGATGGACCACCCGCAATCTCGATCCGGCAATCGATATAGTCTCCGATCTCTTCCCGATCAAGAGGCTTGAGATCATACTGCATGCCGAAGCGCTGCCTTAAAGGTTCATAAACACGATGTGCCAGGCGTTTGCGCAACTCGGGTTGTCCCATCAGAACAACGCTGATCAGGTTTTGATCGTCGAGTTGATAATTGGTTAACAACCTGATTTCATCAAAAGTCTCCTTATGCGGAACCAGTTGGGCTTCATCTACAATTAAAACCGGACAGACTCCCGTTTCATAAAGACCATATAGCTGACCACCAATTTGTTCAAGGAGATCAACCTTGAACCGGGCCGGTTCTTCAATCCCGATTCGCACCGCCAATGAGCGCAGGAATTCCATCGGAGACAACCGGGGGTTAATCAGAAGAATCACCTTATATGATTCATCGAGCTCATCAATCAGGGCACGGGACAGTGTTGTTTTACCACAGCCAATCTCGCCGGTCAGAAGAATAAGATCCCGCTCTTCAACCGCATAGACCAGGCGGGAAAGAGCCTCCTTGTGCTTCTTGCTGAGATACATGAAGCGAGGATCCGGTGTTTTACTGAACGGCTTGTCAGTCAGTCCGTAAAATGCCTCATACATTGACGTTACTGTCTCCACGCAGCGCTTCAGTCATCAGACCGCCAACATCAAGAACCAGAATAGTTTTCTGGTTTCCGAGATCGGCAGCACCGGCAATCCCCTTGACAAAGGATAACGTGTTGCCAAGAGACTTGATCACTACATCCTGTTGACCCAGCAGATCATCGACAACAATACCGAGCCGTTTTTCGGCCAGGCCGACAACGGCGACGAAACAACGACCATCCTGACTCTCTTTTTTCGGTAAATCGAAAATCTCAGCCAAACGGAGCAACGGCAAGGTATTCTGGCGCAGTTCAATAACTTCCTTGCGTTCAATCGTCTTGATCGAGGATTCTTCTATCATCAGGGTTTCGAGAACCGAGTTAATCGGAACTGCGTAGGTTCTGTCGGAAACGTCGACAATCAGAGCCTTTATAATCGCCAGCGTGATCGGTAGAGTAATTGCCAACGAAGTACCTCTGCCAACTTCACTGTCAATTTCAATCATGCCGGAGAGTGCGGCAATATTGTTTTTGACGACATCCATACCGACACCGCGCCCCGACAGCTCACTGACCTCTTCCCGGGTTGAAAATCCGGGCATAAAAATTAGATCGTAGACATCTTCCCGGGTCAATTCGGTATTACTGCTGATCAACCCCTTGCTGACTGCTTTTTTCCGGATGATTTCCTCGTCTATGCCGCGGCCATCATCCTTTATTTCAATAACGACATGATTACCCTTCTGCGAAGCCCAGAGGCAGATTGTCGCCTGCTCCGGTTTGCCGGCTGCCTTGCGCTCGGCCGGTGACTCAATACCATGATCAATCGCGTTGCGGATGATGTGTTGCAAAGGATCAGAAAGGTCTTCAACAATCAGCTTATCAAGCTCCGTATCTGCGCCCTGAATATCAAGTGCGACTTTTTTATCCTGGGATTTGGCGACCTGGCGGACGATCCGCAACATCTTATCGAATATCTGGGCAACCGGAACCATACGGACATCCATGACCCCTTTTTGCAGATCCTCGAGTTTACGTTCAAGTTCCCGGGTCGCCTTCTGTATTTTATTGACAATTTCATCCCGACCGCTCGATTTCAGTCGATCAACAATATCGATGAATGCCCCCTTTGAAAGGACAAGTTCACCGACGATATTCATCAGCTCGTCGAGTTTGTCGATATCAACCCGAACCGTGCGACTGATCGATCGGAGACTACTTCCGGCATCCTGTTGACCCGGTGCAGCAATATCGACCTCGGGCTCGACATAACCTGCAGTATCATCCACAGAAGTATCGGCCACAGATTGTGAGGTGCCACCGATGATCGATTCTACAACAATTTCGTCGTCGGCGATCAACTCGACAACATCTGCGACACTGCGGTCCGTTCCGAGAAGGAGCTGGAAAGCAATTTTTTCGGCCAGGTCACCGGCATAAGGCAGCGTACTGATAACCTCACCAAGCTGTTTTAGCAGATCAGAGACCGATGCCAGTCCCTGATCAAAATTGGAAAGATCAAAACTGACCTTGACCCGGTAAAGATTGTTCCCTTTTTTCAGGTTTTCGAGTAAACGATGTTCTTCATACTCGGTCAGAACATTAAGAATTTCCGGATCGATATCGTAGTCAGCCAGACCTGAACCGCCAGCGGCGTTGCCTGACATAACCAACTGTATACGGGCGATAACAGATGATATATCGCAACTGAAAGATTCATCTTCACTTTTGCCGTGAACAAGCTGGGTCAGAAAAGAGAGGGACTCGAAAAGGGTTTCAATCAGGTTGTCACTGAGCGGGATTTTGCCAAGTCGGAAATTATCGAGCAGATTCTCCATATGGTGCGCCAGGTCGGCGACATCGCTGAAACCGAACATCCCGGCCAGCCCTTTGAGCGAGTGCGCGCCACGGAAGATACTGTTGATCAGCTCAGGATCGGACTCACCCTGCTCTACCGAATCCCCGAGGGTTACGAGATCAAGATTGAGCTTCTCGATTATCTCTTCAGCCTCGCCAAGAAATTCTTTTAGCGCTTGTGAGGACGTGTCGCTGGACAAAGAGGCCTCCTAAACAAGGTATTGCCGGATGAGCGCCTGCAATTCCTCGGGATTAAAAGGCTTGACCAAGTAGGCATCAGCCCCGAGAGAAATTCCCTTTTCGCGGTCTTTTTCACTCCCCTCCGTACTGATAATAAACAGAGGTGTTTCCTTATAATTCGGATTGTTTTTGATAAAACTGATCAGTTCGAGACCATTAATATCCGGCATATTGATGTCGGTAATAACCAGATCAACCTTTTCCCGCGGCAGGATCCTGAGCGCCTCGAAACCATTGGCCGCTTCGATCAGTTCATAACCACCCATAACAGAGATTGTCGAAGCGATCAGCGACCGCATCGTCTGGGAATCTTCAGCAATCAGAATTTTTTTGGACACCGATCCAGTCTCCATTGCAAATCATATTTCATTAAACTGCCTGGCCATCCTTCATCCGCCGCTCAAGCAGGGCACGCTCCATTGCCATACCTGCCTGCGACAAAAAAATCTCAAGTGATTCGGTATCACCAACCGGTTTATGCTCCGGCAGGTTGTCGCCGTAAATAACCGCGACAACGCTCCCCTCACTCAAAATCGGACCGACAAAGATATCATTCGGCCGTTCTCCGCCGAGTTGACTGACCAGGTAATTGTCCCACTCGCCTTCGCCAAAAGCTGTATGTTTTGGCGTACGCTCCTGCAATGCCCTCTGGAAGATCGAATCAACGTTTGTTGGCACCTTGATTCGACGAACCATATCATCGGGGTTACCCTTTTCGAGATCGAGACCGAACTGACCGAGACCGACAATTTCGTCAGCTTTGACAAAGAAGATAACAGCACGATTCATCAACTCGCTGGCAAAACGGAGTACCAGAAGGATAATCCCACCGCCGAGCGCCGGGTTATTCAGTTCCTGTAGCATGCCACCGAGCAGATGAATTCCGGGGGTCGGCTCGATCCGGGTTGGCTTGGCCTGAAGCTCCGCATCGTTGACCTCCTCAAGCAATTCAGCGCCAAAATTGATGCCGGTTTCGGCAGACCGTACGACTTCCTGGGCTGAAGCCAGCGGCATATCGTCTGTGCCGATAACCTGCGAAATCAATTGCGCCATTTCGGCAAGAACCTGCTTGCCCTGATCATCGCCAAGATGGCTTTTCTTTGGCTTGAGAACGAGCGCCCCGAGATTGAGCGGCACGAGTTTCTGTTCGAGTTCGGAAGTAACCTGATCGCTCATCAGCATAATAACCAGATCAGGATATTTCTCGCGAACAATCTTGACAACTTCAATGCCGCCTGAAATTCCGCTCCCATCGAGCTTTGGCATAATAAGGTCAATCAGCAGGTAGGGCTTTGCGCCATTGGCAACAGCAGATTCGAGCGCCTTGAGATAGTCCTTCGATGAGGTAAAGACCGAAACATCAAGGTTCAGATCGCGCATCTGACGAGCGACCACCTGGGCGGTCAACTGATCGTCATCAACAAGAAAAAGGGGTGGACCGGTCGGCTTTTCCTCTACTGCAGGCTGATCATCAACCTCCAGATCTTCAACCGACGAAGCCGCCGGTGCCGACTCCTCGGAGATTTCAGCCGCCAGTTCATCGCCAAGCAGATCTACAAGATCAACGATTGACTCTTCTTCTTCTATTTCGACCGACTCGCCAGCATGCCGTTTTTCGTCAAGCAGACGGCTCCCCTCCATGGCCAGCCATTGCGGATTCAACCCCTGGTCCAGCATGAGTTGCAGCGGATTGACACTACCTGAAGCGAGCTCTGCCGGCTCACCTAGCTGGAATGAAAAGGTTCCTTCATTCCAGGCAAAAAAACCGTAAACAATTTTCTCGATCTGCTCTTTGGCAACTTCCTCTATTTTTTCGGCCGAAACACCGAACTTTTCTGAAAGGATCGCACCGAGACGAGGCGGGCTGTCAGAGTTTCGCTGGATAAAGAGAGCCTTCTTCAGCGTCTCCAGGTCAACCAGGTTGTGCCGGACCAGCATATCTCCAAGATTAACCTTACTGGCACTGGTCGTCGCACGAATAACCTGACCCTCAAGGAAAGTCACCTTACCTTCCCGGCCAACACTTTCGAGGGTTAAAATACCCGATTTGCGGCTGAGGCTGACAATCTGAAGAATTTCACCCAGACCCAGGTCCTCAAGGTTTCCGACCAAACTCATTTCTACTCCTGGCAACTGACTCCGTGTCCGGAGGAAAAACAACGCCTAAGAGGCGGATATTAAACAAGAAAACATAATAATACAGCAAACAGTGCAAGTAAAGTAAATTAACCGGCCCTTTCCCGGTCACGGTAATGCACCCGAAAAGGCACGCCGCTAAAGCCGAACGCCTCCCGAATCTTATTGTCGAGATATCTTCGATAAGAGAAATGAACCCCTTCAGCCTTGTTGACAAAAACCATGAATGTCGGAGGCCGGACTGCGGTCTGGGTGATGTAAAAGAACTTCAACCGTTTCCCCCGATAAATAGATGGTTGATGGGCTTCGACCGCATCCTGCAAAACCCGGTTCAGCTTACTCGTCGATACCTTTCGGTTAAACTCTTCAGCGACCGCTTCGACTTCAGCCATGATCTTGCTGACGCGCTGGCCGGTCAACGCCGAAACGAAAAGAACCGGGACGTCACCCAGAAACCTGAAGCGGTACCGCAAATCCTTGAGATAGCTCCCCATTGTCTGATGATCCTTATCGAGCAGATCCCACTTATTGACGACCAGAACAACTGCTCGCCCTTTCTCGTAGGCATATCCGGCAACCGTCAGGTCCTGCTCCGAAACCCCCTCTGAAGCATCAACAACGGTCAGAACGACATGCGCCCGATCCATTGCCTTCAACGCCTGTACGACACTGAACTTCTCGAGCCGCTGGCTGACCTTTCCCTTGCGCCTTATGCCGGCAGTATCGATCAGAACATAATCCTTTTTATTATAAGTAAAGACCGAGTCGATACTGTCCCGGGTGGTTCCGGCAACCGGATTGGCCACGACCCGCTCCTTGCCGAGCAACCGGTTGACGAGAGAAGACTTTCCGACATTGGGCCGGCCGATGATAGCCAGCCTTGTCTCACTGTCACGCTCATCATCCTCATCTCCCGGCGGCAGACTGGCAAGAACCTGATCCATCAGGCCGTGAATTCCCCGGCCATGTTCAGCCGAAAGAGGATACAACAATTCAGCACCGATCTCATAAAACTCGGCAACATTCTCCTCCTGTCGATCACCGTCAATTTTATTCACGACATACAGCACCGGTTTCTCGACCCGGCGCAGCATGTTAACAACCTCGTGATCGGAAGGTGTCACCCCCTCGCGGCCATCCATGACAAACAGAATCAAATCCGCTTCTTCAATTGCCAACTGCGACTGCTCGCGCATCTGCACCAGAAGCCTTTCTTCGCTGACTGGCTCAAAACCGCCGGTATCGATCAACGTAAATGACCTGTCATAACGATTGACATCAGCATAATTCCGGTCTCGGGTCACACCCGGAAAATCTTCGACGATAGCGCGGCGCTCACCGAGTATCCGATTAAAAAGAGTCGACTTGCCGACATTTGGGCGGCCGACGATGGCAACAATTGGTTTCATTGAGTTTACTCTACCTACTCTTTCAGTAAAAATTCCAGAATACTACTCATAACCGAAGCGGCGCAGCTGCCCGACCGAATCGGTCCAGTTTTTCTGAACATGGACAAAAAGCTCCAGATAAACACGACTGTCAAGAAAGGATTCAATCTCCTTCCGCGCAGACTGACCGACAGCACGTATCCGACTGCCATTCTTGCCGAGAATGATCCGTTTATGGGCATCACGTTCGACATGAATTACGGCACCAATGACAATCAGGCCCTTATCCATCTTTTCTTCAAAACTCTCGACTTCAACCGCGACACCGTACGGAATTTCGTCACGCGTCTGCAACAGTAACTGTTCACGAACCATTTCGGCGACGATAAAACGTTCCGGCAAGTCGGTGACCATATCATCCGGGTAATAACGTGGACCATTTGGAAGATATTCCATGCAGGTATCGATCAACGGCGCGACGCCCTCCCCGGTTGCCGCTGATATCGGAACAATTTCAACAAAATCATGAAGCTTTGAATAATGATCGATCAGCGGCAATAAATTTTCCCTTTTAACGAGATCGACCTTGTTGATAACCAGAAATACTTTACAGCCGCTTTGCCGCAGGATATCGAGTACGAACCGGTCGCCGCCACCCGGCTTCTCCATCGCCTCTACCAGAAAGAAGACCAGATCAACGCCGCGGCAGGCCTGAAGGGCCTGGTCAACCATATACCTGTTCAGCTTGCCGGTCGGTCGATGAATACCCGGAGTATCAATGAACAGAATCTGCCCGTCGGCACGCGACTCTATCCCGAGAATGCGGTTGCGGGTTGTTTGCGGCTTATTACTGGTAATCGCGATTTTCTGGCCAAGAATCCGGTTCAGCAACGTTGATTTTCCGACGTTCGGACGGCCAACGATCGAGACAAACCCCGATTTATATTTCGTGTCATTTCCCATGTTCACCTTCTGAAGTTCAAACGGCTCACTTCGGCTACAGGTCGTGCCTGGCAACCGACAGCAATAAAGCCCTTCTCAACCTGTGAGTCACATTCTATCGAGAAGTTGTTCCCGCGCTGCTGCAGTCGTTCCAGATTGCAACGACGATGTCCGATTGCATCGGAAAAATCGTGCGGATGGACAGATACCGACGTGAACCTTTCGTTTGCCAGTGACTCGAGCGCCGACAGCCATAACCGCGACCGAACCAGTTGGCCGAATGCCGGATGATATGGCCCGGCCAATACGGCTTCCGAATCAAGTCCACTGTTCGACTGTAGGCCGAAGCGAATTATCGGCACATCAGCCTGCCGACAGATCAGCGCTATTTCAGTACAAATACTGACCGCCTCTTCGAGAGAAAGCGGCGTGTAACCTCCCTGCCGCCAGAGATTGGCCAGAGCCGTTCCGGCAAGAACAACGGTCGGGTAAATTCTGAGGAAATCCGGAGCCAATGCCAATGCCTGATCTAATGACGAAAGTGCTTCCGACCGGCTCGATCCGGGCAGGCCGGGCATCAGCTGAAGGCCGAGCTGAATGCCGCCGGTACGAATCATGACAGCGGCCCGAACCGAATCAGCGGCGCTGTGCCCACGTCCGGAACTGTCAAGGACCTTATCAGAGAATGACTGACAGCCGAGTTCAATCGTCGTGACCGATGCTGATTTCAACTGCAAAATCATCGTCTTATCAAGTGCATCAGGTCGGGTTGAGAGGCGAATCCCGCCGACAACGCCACGTTTAATGTAGGGCTGGACCAGACCGAGCCAGGCGGCTATTTCATCAGACGGCAAAGCGGTGAAAGAGCCACCGTAGAAAGCAACCTGATCGATCGGTCCGGCGACCAGGGACTGTTCAATAAGGTTTCTGGTCTCTTCAGGATCCGGCATGCCGGAAACGGCGCTGGTCCGGGTCTGACTACAGAAGACGCAGGCCTCGGCGCAGCCTGCGTGGGGGATAAATATCGGAAGGATTCTCATCAGTTAACGATCCAGTTCTGCCTGAGCAGCCCGGGCCGCGTCCTTTTCTGCAAGTTTTTTTGAGCGACCTTCCCCGCTACTGATTTTTTTGCCCTTAAGATGCACCTCAACGGTGTAGTGGCGCTGATGATCAGGGCCGGTTTCATCGACCAGAACATAATCGGGGGTTTGACGATGGATCCGCTGACAGAACTCCTGCAACCTGGTCTTATGATCAACATCAAATTCGTTCCGCACCGCTAAGACAATCTCATCCCGGAATACACTCTCAATAACCGATTGCGCCTGATCGTACCCGCCATCGAGAAACAAGGCACCAAAAAAAGCTTCGACCGCGTTGGCGAGGATACTATCCTTGTCCACACCGCCGCTCCGGCGCTCGCCCCTGCCCATTTTAAGACAGCTACCGATCTCAAAACGACGACCGACATCAGCCAGGTTCTTTTCACGAACCAGTTCTGCCCGAATGCGGGTTAATTCACCCTCTGGCAGATCAGGGTAATCGAGAAAAGTCCGTTGACTGATGACAAGGTCAAGTACGGCATCGCCTAGGAATTCGAGACGCTCATTATGCACCTGGGCAATGTCCGGACGTTCGTTGCTGAACGACTTGTGCGTCAATGCCTCGAGCAAAAAACCGGGTTGCCGAAAACGGTATCCGACCCGGTTCTGGAGTCTATCGATATTCGCGTCGAAATCAATCAGCATGAAAATCCGTTTTTTGATGTTAATACAGACATTTCGATCAGTATACTGATACTTCCTCCGATGTTCAATAGAAGCCTTGTCCGGAAAACCTTTCCTCTTGCTTCAGAAACTTTCGCTACATATAATGGCTGACCGGATATTTCCCAAACGACGGCCAACGCCACTCCGTACAGCCGGAGAGCAAGAGATACAGATGTCTTTTTTTATAACCTTTGAAGGGATCGAGGGTTCGGGCAAAACGACCCAGATTGAGCTGGCCAGGCAATGGCTCGAAAATGAGTTTGAACGCCCCATCGTGGTGACACGTGAGCCGGGCGGCTGCCCGATAGCCGATCAGATCAGAAGCACACTTCTCGATTCAGCCAATAAGGACATGGATGAACGAACCGAGTTGCTGCTCTACGCGGCGGCCCGGGCCCAGCACATGGCCGAAAGGATTCAGCCGGCACTGGCCGAAGGCAAACCGGTTTTATGTGACCGCTTCACCGATGCAACCCTTGCTTATCAGGGTTACGGACGCGGTCTTTCAATCGAGCTGATTGAAGAACTGAACCATTTGGCAACCCGCGGTGTAGCGCCGGACCTGACGATCCTGCTCGATTTCCCACCGGAAAGCGGAATAAAAAGAGCCCGGCAGCGCAACGCCGACACGACCGGTCCCGACGAAGACCGATTTGAAAAGGAAGCCCTTGCGTTTCACCACCGGGTGAGGATCGGCTACCTGGCCCTTGAACATAAGTTCCCACGAATCCGGAAGGTTGAAGCCGACGGCCCTGTTGAAGAAGTCGCAGCGCGGATCAGAATCGTTTTACAGTCATTCCTTGAGGATATGAAAACCGTATGACCTTTGCTCAGATCATCGGACACGATCGGCAGAAAGATATTCTGCGCCGGGCATTATCCTCCGAACGCCTGGCACACGCTTATCTTTTTGAAGGCCCTGAAGGTATTGGCAAGCGCCTGATGGCTCTTAGCCTGGCCCGGGCTGTATTCTGTGAGAACAGGAATGGCTGCGGCGAATGCCCGCCGTGCCGAAAGGTAGACCATAACAACCATCCGGACTTGCATATTTTCGAACCGGACGGCCCACAAATCAAGATAGACCAGATCCGCAATTTACAAAAAGACCTCTCATTCAGGCCCCTGGAAGCCGAGAAGAAAATTTGCCTCCTTGATGATGCCGACCGGATGAACCGGGCCGCCGCCAACGCACTTCTTAAAACACTTGAAGAACCGACCGCCAACACCCTGATTATCCTTCTCTGCTCACACCCGGAAGCCATGTTGTCGACGGTCCTTTCTCGTTGCCAACGGCTACCATTTTCAAGACTGCCGCAACAACGCATTGAAGAGGCGCTTCTTGAAAAAAGAGACATCGGCCCGGATGCGGCACATATACTGGCGGCTCTAGCTGAAGGAAGCTTTCACAGCGCCCTCGGCCGGGATGACGATTTCTACCTGGAAAAAAGACGGGAAATTCTTAAAAGCGTAACCGGGCTTTCCCGCGGGAGCATCCTGCCGCTCCTCGAACTTGCCCGTGAACTGGCGAGCGACAAGGAACTTATCCCGGATCTGTTTGAAATTCTGATTTCGTTCTATCGGGACCTGTTACTGTACCGGATGGGACGACCCGACGATGCCCTGGTCAACATAGATCTGCTGGAAAAAATACGGCGGGTCGGTGGACGTGAAGACACCCCGCAACTGTTACGCAAACTGGAAGCGCTTATGACCGGGCAAAAGAACCTTGATCGCAATGTTAATGCCCAGCTGAACCTTGAAGTTTTACTCCTTCGCCTTGCGGCCTAGATTACGCTGACGGGTGTTGACAATCAGTCGGCAAAATGGTCTTATCTCAGGTTCAGAATTCAACTAATCAGAAGTGAAGATTTGATATGACGCGTGTTGCAACAATTAAATTCCGCACAGCCGGCAAACACTACAACTTCAACGCCCGGGAGATTGAGCTCAAAGCAGGCGATCAGGTTATTGTTGAAACCGATCGCGGGCGAGCCCTCGGGTCCGTTGTCGTTGAACCGACCGAGATCGACCAGACTTCCGAAAACAGAGAGCTGAAAAATGTCCTCAGAATAGCCACAGAGGAGGACCTCCAACTGGCTTCGACCAATGCTGAGCGCGAAGAAGATGCCTTGCGTTACTGCAAATCCAAGGTCATTGAGCGAAACATGGCGATGAAGATGGTCAAGGCGGAATATCTTTTTGACGGCTCAAAGATCATATTCTACTTCACCGCCGACAACCGTGTCGATTTCCGTGAACTGGTCAAGGACCTTGCCCATCATTTCCATACACGAATCGAAATGCGCCAGATCGGGGTTCGGGACGAAGCAAAATTGATCGGCGGTCTCGGGATCTGCGGACAGGCTCTTTGCTGCTGCAGCTTCCTGACTGATTTCACGCCGGTTTCGGTCAAAATGGCCAAAGAGCAGCAACTGGCGCTCAACCCGAACAAAATCTCCGGCCAGTGCGGTCGACTTCTCTGCTGCCTCAGTTACGAATATGAAACATACCGCATGATGCGCAAGGGGATGCCGAAGAATGGACTTAAATTAACAGCAGACGGTCTGAATGCCCAGGTCACCGAGCTCGATATTCTGAGGCAGGTAGTAAGCCTGAGGATTGAAGATGGTCGTTTCCTCAAGTTGAGCAAAGAGCAGTTCACTGAACTCCAGTCGACCGGGAAATTGCCTGAACAAGAAGCTCCCCCCGAGATCATGGTCCGGAACGAGCCAAAACCGAAAGCCGAAAGCAAAAAGGAAATCCCGGCAGACGATAATGACGACAGCGACAGACCGAAAAGAAAACGCCGGCGGCGGCGGCGCAAGCCATCCGGCGGCGGTGGCAATTCGCCCGACAATTCCGGTAAAAGCGGAAAAGAGAACAAACCGGAACACAAGGAAAAATCGACACCGTCTGAAGAGACTAAACGGCAGCAAAAAAATGAGGATAAGCAGGCAGACAATAACAACTCTGCACCATCGGGAGAGCAAAAGAAGCGTCGGCGCAGAAGGCGCAGGCGGAGCGGACCAAAACCGGAAAACAATGACAAGTCCTGAAGCAGGAGCAGATTAAATGGACAAGCATTTTTATATTACAACACCGATATATTACGTGAACGACGTGCCGCATATCGGACACGCCTACACGACAATCGCCTGCGATGTCCTGTCCCGCTACAAGCGTGAGCGCGGCTACAAGGTCTTTTTCCTGACCGGCACCGACGAGCACGGCCAGAAGGTAGAAAAAGCAGCCCAGGCCAACGGTGAAACCCCGCTTGAACTCGCCGACCGGGTGGTCAAGCGGTTCCAGTCGTTATGGGATAAACTCGATATCGACCATACCGATTTCATCCGCACGACCCAGGAACGGCACAAGAAAGCGGTTGAGGAAATCTTCCGACGGATCGAGACAAAAGGGGATATTTATCTCGGCGAATATGTCGACTGGTATTGTACTCCATGCGAAACTTTCTGGACCGAAACACAGTTACTCGATGGGAACTGCCCTGATTGCGGTCGCAAAACCGACAAGCTTAAAGAAGAATCCTATTTCTTCAGGATGAGCAAATACCAGGACGCACTGCTCAGGCATATCGAGGAGAATCCTGAATTTATCCAGCCGCGATCCCGTCGCAACGAAATCCTCAGTTTTATCAAGGAAGGGTTGCGCGACCTGTCGATTTCACGGACAACGTTCAACTGGGGGATACCGGTACCGGGCAATGACAAACATGTTATCTACGTCTGGTTCGACGCCCTGACCAACTATATTTCGGCGCTCGGTTTTCCGGACGATCCGGACGGGAACTTTAAAGATTTCTGGCCCTGTACTGCCCATGTCATCGGCAAAGACATCCTCCGCTTTCACACCGTTTACTGGCCGACCTTTCTGCTCGCCGCAGGCCTCCCCTTGCCGGAAAAAGTTTTAGCCCATGGCTGGTGGACAGTCGAGGGCCAGAAAATGAGCAAATCGCTGCGCAACGTCGTCGAGCCGAACATGCTGGTCGACAAATACGGTGTCGATGCGATTCGTTACTTTCTGATGCGCGAAGTTCCGTTCGGCCTTGACGGTGACTTCTCCCACTCGGCCCTGGTACATCGCATTAATTCCGACCTTGCCAACGATCTGGGTAATCTGGTCAGCCGCTCGACGGCGATGCTCAACAAGTATTTTGCCGGGGTTTTACCAGAATCAGGCCCGGTCGATGAAATCGACCAGACACTCAGCCAGAAGTTTGCCGATACGATTCCGGTTGTCGATAAACAGATGGATGATCTCGCCTTCAACAAGGCATTACAGTCGATCTGGGAACTGGTGTCAGCAGCGAACAAGTATATTGACGATACCGCCCCCTGGGCCCTGGCCAAGGACGATACACAAAAAGAGCGCCTCGGAACCGTCATGTACAACCTGCTTGAGGCTGTTCGGTTGATAGCCCTGTTCACAACTCCGTTCATGCCGACGACCGGTCAAAATATTATCAGCATACTCGGTGGAGATCCTGACGCCATTCGTGATGACGCCCTCTTTGAATGGGGCGGGCTGCAGGCCGGCACCAAAATCGACAAGGCCCTCCCCTTGTTCCCACGGATTGAAGCGGACTGAACCGAAACAGGAATTATTCTTACTAAAGAGGGGTGCCGAGGCGCCCCTTAGTTATTGGTGCAGGCATGAAATACACCCTCGTTGATTCACACGCTCATCTTGACGGCAGTAAATTCACCGACGACCTTGATCAAGTCATACAGCGGGCCAGCGAAAATGACGTCGAATACATCCTGACGATCGGTTGTGACCTTGAAAGCTCACGTAAAAGCATCGATCTGGCGCTACGCTACCCCAACATTTACGCTTCGGTCGGAATTCACCCGCACGACGCCGCAAACGCCGATGACAAGGCAATCGAAGAACTTAGGCAGATGGCAACCTCGATCGGAAAAGTTGTTGCCATCGGCGAAACCGGACTCGATTTCTTCCGGGATAATGCACCCAGACCGGCTCAGCGCGAAGCTTTCCGCAAACAGGTTCGCCTGGCCCGCGACCTCAAGTTACCCCTGATTATTCATGACCGCGACGCCCACGACGAAACCGTCGCGATTCTCAAGGATGAAAAGGCCAGTGATGTCGGCGGTGTTCTCCACTGTTTTAGCGGCAACCTGAAGATGGCCCGAGCCTGTATCGATCTCGGCTTTTATATTTCATTTCCCGGGACCCTGACCTATCCGAAGAATGATGAACTCCGTGCCATCGCCCGGGCCTTGCCGATCGATGTGGCGCTGGTGGAAACCGATTGCCCTTACCTCGCACCCCAGAAATGGCGCGGCAAAAGGAATGAACCGGCTTATGTCAGGACGACGGCAGAGCTGCTTGCCGAAATCAAGGGCCTGACTTTCGAGGATGTTGCGCGCGTCACATCTCTGAACACACATCGACTTTTCGGAATTGGCCGGATAGACCAGTCGGCAAAGATCGCCTACGTCATCCGGCATTCGCTGTACCTCAACATTACCAATCGTTGCACCAACAAGTGTACGTTTTGCGCAAAATTCAGGGATTTTACCGTCAAGGGGCATCAACTCTGTCTAGAGCATGAACCGGACCTTTCCGAGGTTATTGCCGCCATTGGCGACCCGGCGCAATTTGACGAAGTCGTCTTTTGCGGCTACGGCGAACCCCTGTTAAGACTTGACCTGGTGAAAGAAATAGCCGCCTGGCTGAAAAAAGAAGGGAAAAGAGTCCGGATCAATAGCGACGGTCAGGCCAATCTCGTTTATGGACGCAATATCCTGCCGGAGTTGAGTAGTCTGGTCGATGCCATATCGATTTCACTCAATGCCGCCGATGCAACAACTTACCAGAAGTATTGTCAGTCAGATTTCGGAGAAAAAGGCTATGAAGCAATCAGGGCGTTTCTCGTCGAGGCGAAGAAAACAATCCCTTCAGTAACGGCAACCGCAGTCGCCCTGCCCGGCCTCGACATTGATGCTTGCCGCAAAGTCGCCGATGAACTTGGCGTCGCATTCCGACCAAGGGAATATAACGATCTCGGATAAAGATGGTTGGCTATTTCTTCCTTTTCCGGATAAAGGCGCGGACCCCGAAAAAAAGACCGATCAACGTCATCGACCAGATAAGAACAAGCAGAGCTATTTCACTGACACCGTTCATGCTTTCATACTAACAGAATATCAGTTCCCGACATTGATCGAAGTCAATTTCCGCAAAACAAAAGGGCTGCCCCGGCAAACAACCCGGGGCAGCCCTTTTTACGCGTGGACGGGACTGGCTTATAATTCTTTAGGGACACAGACATTGGCCGCCGAATGCACCTTGACCCCGCAGTTGGCACAGGCGAATTTCGGGTCTTCAAATCGCTTCTCAATCTCGGGATTCATCTCCTTGTACTGCAATTGGCATGCATGAAGATCACAATGTTCTTCAGGATTAGTACAACTGTTTTCTGTCATTTTTAACCTCCTCTTTTTGTATAAGATTAACGTCTATTCGATCAAGGTCAATTCGTTTAATACAGATTCCCTTAAATCATCGATTGAACCCGGCCGGGAAATCCAGTAAACTCGTCGGAATATTAAAGAGTCGGGAGAGTTCGTTATGATCATTGGCTTTGCCGGAAAAGCAGCCTCCGGAAAAACGACTGCAGCAAAACACCTGGCCCCTCTCCTGACCGGTCCCTTTCAAATAATTCCGATGGCCCAACTCTTGCGCGAGGAAGTAGAAAACTTCCTTGAGCTGATCGGGGCGACGGAGTACACGCCCCTTGTTTACGGATGTCAGGACGACAAGGTCAAAACCTTTTACGTTGACACCAGCCGGGCCCTCGCTAACTGCCCCAAGTGGAATCACTTCATCTCGGAACATCAGGAGATTCAGGACCGGGACGACCGGACGGCGATAACTGTCAGGCGTATTCTCCAGTGGTGGGGAACCGAATACAGGAGAGAGCAGGATCCCGACTATTGGACCTCGGCCTGGGCCAACAAGGTAAAAAGTTACGACCTCGAAAAAACCAACATTCTGGTCGATGATATCCGCTTCAACAATGAACTGAAGACCCTCAAAGGATTGGGTGGATTGATTGTCAAGATTGAGCGCCCCGGATTCGCCGGCGCCGGCAACCACGCCAGTGAAACGTCTCTTGATGATTACTCTGAATGGGACCACATTGTACAGAACGATGGCACCCTCGAACAGTTCCTTGACAAAATATCTGACCTGCGTACAAAGCTGCCTTAAAAAAAGCTGCAGAACGGCAGTTTTCCAAGATTGAATCGCTACCGCGAAGCGCTCTTTGGCAACACCAGGTTGAGTATGACTCCGACAATGCCCGCAAGACCAATTCCGCCCAGCTTGACAACTGCAAAATCAAAGCTCATGCCGCCGATGCCGAAAACCAGGATAATCGCCACAATCGCCAGGTTGCGCGGCTCCATCAGATCTTCTCCGGCCCTGACCAGGGTGTTAATCCCAATCACGGTAATTGCACCGAACAACAAAACCATGATTCCGCCCATCACCGGCACCGGGATGGTATTGAGAAAACCGCCGAGCTTCCCGATGAATGCAAGAAGGATTGCGGCAATCGCCGCCCAGGTCATGATCGCCGGATTAAAAGAACGGGTCAGGGCAACAGCACCGGAGACCTCGGAATAAGTTGTATTCGGAGGACCGCCGAGAAAAGCCGCCAGGCTCGTCGCCACACCGTCACCCAGCATGGTTTTCTGGATGCCCGGTTTTTCCATATAATCCTTTCCGGTAATATTGCCGATCGCAAGAATGTCGCCAAAATGCTCAATCGCCGGAGCAATGGCGACCGGAACGATAAACAGAATCGCCTCGAAATTCCATTCCGGAAAAGTAAAATCAGGCATCGCAAACCACGGAGCCTCGGCAACTTTCTGCAAGGAGATCAGAGCCGGGCCGGTCCAGTTCTTAAGATCACCGGGATTAAAAGTCCCCTGTATCGATGCCGAAACGCCGGAAACGTCAAGAACAATTGATGCAAGATAGCCGGCAGCAATACCGCAAAGGATAGGAATCAGTCTGAACAGACCTCTCCCCAGCAGAGAAACAAGAATTGTCGCAACAAGAGAAATGCCGGCTATGATAAACGCAGTCGTCTCCGGCACCAGCCAGGCCGAGCCGTCACCGGTCCGTCCCGAAGCCATGTGAACCGCAACCGGCGCCAGCACCAGACCGATGACCATAATGACCGGGCCGGTCACAACCGGGGGTAAAATTTTATGAAGAATTCCGGAACCGAAAACGCGGATAACCGCACTCAACAACATGTAGAGGAGACCGGCCGCCAGCAAACCGCACATAGTTCCCGGAATGCCCCAGGTATTCACTCCATGGATTATCGGCGCAATAAAGGCAAAACTTGAAGCGAGAAAGATCGGAACCTGTCCCCGGGTAATCAGCTGAAACACAAGTGTTCCGATACCGGCAGTGAATAGTGCCACGTTCGGGTTAAGCCCGGTCAGTAATGGCACCAGGACCAGGGCGCCAAAAGCAACAAACAGCATCTGGGCACCGACGATACAATCCCTGCCCCTGAAATTATATTCTGTGGATGAAATTGGGATCTGACTCATAATTCCTCTACTCCTGTTTATTTGGTACCAAAAATTTTATCGCCGGCATCACCGAGGCCGGGCAGAATATAACCGACATCATTGAGACAATCATCGATCGAGGCGACGTAAAGATCAACATCAGGGTGGGTTTGATCAAGACGGGCGATCCCTTCCGGTGCCGCGACCAGGAAAAGCCCCTTGATGTTCTTGCAACCAGCCTCCTTAAGCATGTTGATGGTTGCGATCAGACTGCCACCCGTTGCCAGCATCGGGTCGAGGATCAGGGCTGTCCGATCTTCCATCTTGCCGGCCAGTTTTTCAAAATAGGTCACCGGTTCAAGGGTTTCTTCGTTGCGGTAGAGCCCGACGACGCTGACCTTGGCGCTCGGGATCAGATCGAGCACCCCGTCCATCATGCCAAGGCCGGCCCGCAAAATCGGAACAACAGTGATCTTTTTTCCTTTAATTTTATGAACCGTGACCGGTCCGGCCCAGCCCGGCACCTGCTCCTCTTCGGTGGGCAGATCGCTGGTCGCCTCATAAGTCAGAAGTCGAGCGACCTCGGAGGCAAGTTCACGGAAATTTTTCGTACTGATACTTTCACGCCGCATCAGACCAAGCTTGTGCCTGACCAGCGGATGTTTCACTTCATGAACGGGCATGTAAAATCTCCAGAAGATTATTATAGATTTCTACGATACTCACACAGCAGACGATAGATCTCTTCATTCTCAATAAATTCGGTAATCAGGAGCCCCATCCCGCCTTTGATGCGGTGCATCATGTTCTGCGGGACCTTTTTGGCCCACATAATGCGCCCTCTAAGAAGAATTTTTTCCTCTTTTAGTGTCGTAATTTCGACTGTCAATATCGTATTAGGTGCAACCGGAGCTGTTGAGCGAATAAAAATGCCCGTCTCGGAGATATCTTCTGTAAATCCGACCCGGCTAACATCATCGCCTGTACCGAATTTAAGCGTCAAACGTTTGCGATAACGAGCATCTTTTCTTTTGTCGTGCCCCATAAACACTCCTCATAAAATTAAATGACGATAAACATACTACATCATTAAAAAAAGTACAAAAAAAGAGCGCTCAATGCGCTCTTTTAATTATCTTTCGGCAAGAATTTTCTCCTTACGTTCCCTGAGAATGGCGGCATGTCGGTCTTCTTCTTTAGCCAGCCAGTGAAAAGCTTCACGACCTTCCGACGTACGGGCGTGTTTTGCTGCTACATGGAAATATTCAGAAAACTTCTCCTCTGCCTCAATCGCCAGACCCAGTGCACTGATATCGGGGTCGTTCTCTTGCAGGGCTTGCTCGAGGCGTTCGGCTGACGGAAAAATCTCCTTGTCCCGGAACCGTTGTAGATATGGCAGAAATTCCTCCTCATCGTCCCAGAACGCACCATCTTCATACTTGGGAACCAATGATTCAAGCGTTTTTAGATGCTGAATTTCATCCTGGGCCAGAGATGAGAAAATATCCCTGGCGAGTTCATTAACAGCTTTTTCAGACATCGTTGAATAAAACCGATGTCCGTTATTCTCAACTTCCATGGCAGCGCGAATCACTTCAAATCCACTAAATTCTGTCAAACCGGACATACAGACTCCTTCATTAAAAGATGGGTTAAGGCCCAATAGGTAATAGTTTACTTGCCGAATATATCTTGCAACCTGTTTTGTAACTTCTCTTCCAGTTTTTCCTGAACCTTCTTCCTGACTACTTCTTCCGCCTGTTTTTTAAGGCCGCTGCGGTCAAGACTGACCTCAGGGGAGCTGTAATCGCCCTTGATCCGGAGCGGCACCGAAGTCCAGCCATTTTCATCTCCGAGATAACGGGTCAGCTTTCCATTTTCGTGCAACCGTCCTCCCAGTTCGGGAGACAGGGCAACGCGTGAATGGATGTCCATACGCCCGCTCAAACCGATAATCCCGGAAGTTGACAATCGTGTAGTCGGTCCGTCAATCATACTGCGAAGTTCCACCTCGCCGTTTTGAATCGTCAACGCAATATCACCGTCATCCAAGATAATCTTGCGCATCTCGCCAATACCGAGCAGCGTCGCAGTTGAATCGAGTGCCGGGATATTCTGCAGTTTGCCCTGAGCCAGGGTAAACAGCCCCTCTCCCGAAATCGTTTTCTTGATCGTTTCCGGTACCGTTCCCGTTCCGGCAAGATTAAGCTGGCCGGCCAGCACACCTTCAACAGAATCGGCCAATTCGGGCTTGACCAGCTTTATTATTTCCCCACCATTGACCCCCTTGAGGTCGATCCGGGTATCATAGACAAACCCCTTTGCGCCAAGATTGATTTTTGCCGTTTCTTTAAATTCTCCATCGGCGACAGCCGCTGAAAGGTTATTGATCAGCAGAATGTTGTTTTTCAGAGTAACATTAAGCTGTAAATTCCTGAGAGGGATCTGATTATAAACGATACTGTCTATGCGGACATCCCCGACCAGATCGACCGGGATTGAAAAGGGTCCGATCTCTTCAGCTTTGCTATTTGATTCACCACCGGAACCGGTGGCAGGCCCCTCATCAGTCGGCGGCAAAATTTCATCAATATTTATTGACTCGCTATTACAGGAGAACCGGATCTTAATGATCTCGTCAAAGAGGTTACTGGCTGACAGTTCAAGTTTAAGAACCTGACCATTGATCCTGGCAACAAAATCGGAAGTTTCGACGACATCATCATCGATCCGGATCAGGACCTGAATACTCCCCTTAAAGTCTGCAGTATCAATATCGGGAGCATACTCATCCGGAATTGATTCGAAAATGTCGGCAAACGTTGTTTTCGGAAGTTCAACAGTCGCCTTGATTTTTTGATTTGACATGGCACCGGCAACAAGGACCTTGACCCGATTGAAAGTTGCTTCAAGATCACCGCCTGCGGCGACCGGGTTGATTTTCCCATGCAACCCGAGCGTATTTTCATTCCAGATGGCGCTGAGATCAATCGGAAAGGGGCTGTCGACGGCCACGTTGCTGGCGTTGAAATTAAACGCTGACACCTCGTGCCGGATCGGGCCGCCGACAGCTGCATGGTCGATAAAAAGCAGACGGCCATCAGTTACACCGATGCGTGAGACCTGGACATCGACAGGCGCACTCCCCGTTTCCGGCGTTACCGTCCCCGGAGAAACCTCCCCGGAATGATTTTTTTCATCGATCAGGTCACTGAAGTTGAATGAACCATCGTCATAACGAACAACTTCAAAGCGGGGCCTGACCAGGGAGGCTTCGTCAATTTCAACCTTCAGCATGAGCAGGGAGAGCAGACTGTAACGCAAAACCACGTTCTCGGCGGCAATAAAAGATCCGTTGCCATCCTTCCTGGCGATATCAAGATCTTGCAGGGTGATTCCGGAGAAAAGGCTGATCTGAATGTCACCGATGGAGACCTTGCGCTGGAGTGCATCCTCGGCCAGCGGCAGCACGGTTTCACGCACCCGTTCCGGGGTAATTAAAACATTTACCAGCAGAATCAGGGCAACCAACAGCACAACCAGCAGGCCGCCGCTGATCAGGAGGATTTTCTTTATTTTTTTCATTCACGTAACTCCATCAACTCATCCGAGTGGATCTGTAATTCCTGCGGTTTCGAGCACCGCCCGCCATTCCTGTTCGGTAACCGGCTGAACCGAAAGCCGGTTACCCTTGCGCAACACCCCCATGCCTGACAACACCGGGTGCTGGCGAAGAAAATCGCGCGTCAGTGAAAACGGCAGGTGACAGAGGTACTGGACATCGACCATGAACCAGCGCGGCCTGTCAGGATCGGATTTCGGGTCAAAATGTTTCTCCTCGGGATCGAACGCGGTGTGATCCGGATATCCCTCGCGCACAACCCGTGCCAGTCCGACAATCGACGGCTCGGCCGTGTTGCTGTGATAAAAAAGGACACCATCACCAGGCTTAATCTCGTCACGCAGCAGGTTGCGGGCCTGGTAATTACGCACTCCGTCCCAGTGCTCGATTCCATCCGGCATCGCCTTGAGATCATCGATCGAGAAGCAATCCGGTTCGGATTTCATCAGCCAGTAACGATGCTGGTTCATGAGTTTGCACCAAAAAAATGGATAATTTTGACTTACATCAAAGTTATGTTTAGCTAAGCAGTATATGTTGCGACACATCATCTTTGTGTCGCTTTTATTATACACATTTAAAGCACCCAGAACATAATCGTCAACACTAACAAGGAGAAAAAAATGGAAAACATGTTTTGTTATCAATGTGAACAGGCTGCCAAGGGAACCGGTTGCACCGCCATGGGCGTTTGCGGCAAGACTCCGGAGGTTGCCAAACTTCAGGATCTGCTGGTTTACGCGGTGAAGGGTATTTCTTTCTGGGCCAACCAGGCCCGGGAAAAAGGGGCCAGCAACGCCGAGGTTGACCATTTCGTTATCGAATCACTGTTTTCCACAGTCACTAACGTCGATTTCGCCGCCGATTAGATCGTCCACATCATCGAGGAAGCGATTGAACTGCGGGAAAAAACCCGTGAGATGTACGAAGAAGCTGCCGGCGGCCCCTACCCGGATGCGGTTCCGGAAGCGGCCCAGAACTGGGCGCTGCCGGCCGAGCGATCGGCCCAGCTTGACCTTGCGGCGTTGCATGGCGTTAAAGATCCGAAGATCGATACCGACATTCAGTCAATCCGCGACGTCATCCTCTACGGTATCAAGGGCTATGCCGCTTACGCCGACCACGCCATGATCCTGGAGCGGGAAAACGACGAAATCTTCGCCTTTACCCACCAGGCTCTCGCCGCCCTGCAGGACGACAGCCTGGACCTTATGGACTATATCAACCTGGCGATGGAGACCGGCCGCATCAACTTTGTCACAATGGAGCTGCTCAACAAGGCCCACACCGACGCCTACGGCCACCCGGAACCGACCCCGGTCCAGCTTGGCACCAAATCCGGCAAGGCGATTCTCGTTTCCGGTCACGATCTCCGCTTTCTCGAAGAGCTGCTCAAGCAGACCGAAGGGACCGGCATCAATATCTACACCCACGGAGAAATGCTGCCGGCTCACTGCTACCCCGGTCTCAACAAGTACGAGCATCTCGCCGGTAACTACGGCGGCGCCTGGCAGGACCAGCACAAGGAATTCCAGAACTTCCCCGGAGCGATTATCTTCAACACCAACTGCATCCAGAAGCCGGCTGACAGCTACAAGGACCGTCTTTTCACCTGGGGCCGGGTCCAGTGGCCGGATGTCAGGCATATCGAAGGCTGGGACTTCACTGAAGTCATCGCCAAGGCCCAGGAGTGCGCCGGGTTCGAGGATAATCCGGGTCAGGAAATCCTCACCGGGTTCGGACATAATGCAGTCCTTGGTGTTGCAGACAAGGTGATCGAAGCGGTCAAAAGCGGTGCGATCAAGCACTTCTTTTTGGTCGGCGGCTGTGACGGCGCCAAGCCGGGGCGCAATTACTACACCGAGTTCGCCGAGCAGGCTCCGGAGGATACTGTTATCCTGACCCTTGCCTGCGGCAAGTTCCGTTTCAACAAGATGGATTTCGGCGACATCGGCGGAATTCCGCGCCTGCTCGACGTCGGCCAGTGCAACGACGCCTACAGCGCCATCCAGATTGCCGTTGCCCTATCAGAGGCGTTCGAATGCGAGGTTAACGACCTGCCGCTTTCGATGGTCCTTTCCTGGTACGAACAGAAAGCGGTCACCATTCTGTTGACCCTGCTCTACCTCGGAATCAAGGACATCAAGATTGGTCCGAGCCTGCCGGCATTCATGACGCCTAACGTGCTCAATTATCTTGTGGAAAATTTCAATATCGGGCCAATCACTACGGCCGAAGAAGACCTCAAGGCGATTCTCGGTTAACAGCAACACCCGAAATGAACAGACAAAGGGGCAGGTTTATCCTGCCCCTTTGTTGTTATGAATAAAATTAAGCTGTTGCACTCAATATCATTGACAGGGGCAACGGCATCAGGTTAAATCATGCATCCGGTCACCCCGACCGATACCATTACCAATTCAATAAAATACAGAGTCAATAAAATCCTTATGTCACCGGCAGAAATGACTATAGACCGGCTTTACAGCCTGAAAAAAAGAATCCTGGTGTCGATCCTGATTGTCCTGATCATCTCGATTCTGGTCACCATGTTCTTTATTGCTGCAAAGCTGCGCTCAGCTCTGGTTGAAGATAGCCGGGACAAGACCGTTGAGATCGCAACAACCATTAATGCCAACCTGCATCACCTGATGATCCTGCGGTCACCGGGGGCACTGCAGGACACTTTGCAGAAAGTTGCCGATCAGAGCGAATCGGTCAAGAAGGCATTTATCCTGAACAATGACGGCCGGATCGTCTACTCCTCGACCATAACGGATATCGGCAAAAGCATTGACCGGTTCAAAGACGCAACCTGCCGCGATTGTCATCTCTCCAGCGAAGAGACGCTGGCACAGAGTTCGGTCGTCCTCGATGCCGACCATTCAACCCAGCGTAACATCACGCTCATCTACAACGAAGAATCGTGCTACGAATGTCACGATCCGTCGAACCTGATTACCGGCAAGCTGGTTATCGATCGATCCCTGGAGAATGTTAACGAGCTGATCAGTTCGATCGAACTGATCCTTTTCGGATCGGGCCTGCTCTGCCTTGTTATCCTGGTGCCTGTTGCATCGCGGGTCCTCTCTCGCGGCATCGACAAATACATCATCGAGATCTTCACACGTAACGAAGAATTGCGTTTGCTTTACGTTATGGTCGGGCGCCTGAGCAAAACACTCGACATCGATGTTTTGCGGGAAATTGTTGTCGAGGTCTTCCGCGAAGTGCTGAATGCCGACGACGTCGAACTGGTCCTGCCGCGGGGAGAGCACGACTACAGTGCCTCGGCGTGGTCTCATTCCGAGGGTGACATCGCCCGCAAAAAAATCACCGAAGATGACCCGCTCACTCCGGTCTTGCAGCTCTGGCTCGACGGACTGTTGCTGGAGACAGAAGTCAGTGATGACGGACGCATGATTTCGATGCCGATCGTCAAGGGAAGCCACCGCTTTGCATTGATTGTGGCGCGAAACGAGTCACGCTTTGACCGGACACGACTCAAATTGAGCGAGATCATTCGCAGCCATATCGAAGTCGCCTTCGAGAACGCCAGACTGTACTATATTGCAATTACTGATGAATTGACCAATACATTCACCAAAAGACATTTCCGTTATTGCATCGATCTGCAGTTTGAAGCCTTCACCAAGTATGGCACCAAATTTTCCCTGCTGATGATGGACCTGGATCACTTCAAACAGGTGAACGATATCCACGGCCATGTCTTCGGAGACACGGTCCTGCAGGAACTCGGTGAAATCATCAGGCTGGCAGTACGTGAACAGGATCTCGTCTTCCGCTATGGCGGCGAAGAATTCGCCGTCATCCTGCCGGAAACCGGCAGCAAGGGAGCGCTGCTTGTTGCCGAGCGCATACGCGAAACAGTTGAGCAAACCGACTTTACTTCGGACGACAAATCGGTCCGCATGACCATCAGCATCGGATTTTCGACCTGCCGCGAAGCAGAAGTTGTAAGAGATGTCGTCGTTGCTGCCGACAAGGCCCTCTATGCGGCAAAAAATCAGGGTCGGAACCGCGTTCTCAGCATCAAGGACATCTCTTTCGAAGCCGAAGGCGATTCTTCTGATTAGCCGGTGAGGCATCCCGATTAACAAGCAAAGCAGGCCCCTGAAAAGTACTTTGATAAATTACGGTTAGTCTTTTGATGTAAAGTCCCAATAATTCGATACAATAGCAGAATGTATCGACTCGAACGCAACCTCACCCTCGATATCGACCCGATCGTCCTCTGGGATTTCATAGCGACGCCGCGCAACCTGGACCAGATTACCCCGCCTAATCTTGGATTCAAAATCCTCTCGAACGTCCCGGATGAAATGTACGACGGGCTGCAAATCCGTTACGAAATCTCCATCCCTCTGTTCGGTCGACACGAATGGCTGACCGAAATATCGGAAATCATTCCGGGCGAATCTTTTGTCGACATGCAGATCGAAGGTCCTTACCGGCATTGGCGTCACTACCATCAACTACTGCCGGTCGGCAATAACGCATCGTGCATGATTGATCGGATCGATTACCAGGTGCCATTTGGAATATTTGGCAGCGCCACCCATGCGCTGGTCATAAAAAAACAGCTTGATGAGATTTTCAACTACAGGGAAGAGGCTTTACTGGATATCTTTGGATTAAATAAAGAGACCTGAACCGGACAACCGATGGAAACCTACCTGCTTGCCTTGACATCCTATTTCGTCATTATCGACCCGATCGGTACCGCGGTGATCTTTCATGGTCTGACCGGCGACGATGACCGCCGTTACATTCTACGGATGGCCATCCGCTCGGTCATCATTTCGACGCTGATCGTTCTGATATTCGGGTTCTTCGGGGAAAAGATCTTGACCAGCCTCGGCATTAGTATTGAGTCGTTAAGGGTTGCCGGCGGGCTGTTGCTATTCTATACCGCCTTCCATATGATTACCCGGAGAAGAGACGAGCAGGAGGTAAAGAGCCTGCAAGTTGATATTTCAGTCTATCCGCTCTCAATACCACTGATCGCCGGGCCCGGCTGTCTGACACTGACCATCCTTCTTTTTTCACATGAAAACAGCCGCAGTATTGTACCACTGGTCGCCGCGGTCATGACGATTTACCTCTTCACCCTTGCCTGCTTTCTCGGCTCCGGGCTCATCAGGAAAATAATCGGGCAGACCGGCGATGATATTCTAAGAAGACTTCTTGGTGTGATTCTCGCGGCGCTGGCAATTCAGTTTATTGCCGACGGCGTCAAGCAGATAGCGGCAATGTGATTCAGCCAAGGAAGAGGCGTTCCAGTCCTTTGCCACCGAAATAAATCCCAAAACCGAGAATAAAGATCGCACAGATGCCAACCATAATCCGGTAGCCGCGATCGGACAGGAACCGTTTGCCATAAGCGACGGTACCGGAGACAAAACAATACCAGACCAGGTCGGAGAGAATGTGACAGACGTAGAAAACAATGACGCCGACGAGACCGGCCTCATGGGCGACAACCAGGTAGCTGAGGCCGATGGTCGCCCACCAGATCGTAAAATAGGGGTTGGCCAGGCTGATAACGGCTCCGGCAACGACCGGATGCAGCCCCGCTTCTTTCTCCGCTTCAAGGTTGAGGTGCAAAGACGACAGGCTTTTCAGCATACCGTAACCCATCCAGAGCATCATGCCCCCCCCGAGGATGGCGACGGAAGCAAAAACATTCGGATGCTGTATGATTTCAGCCGCTCCGAAAAAAACAAGGAAGACGACAATCCCTTCCAGAATGGCATGTCCGAGAATCAATAACGGGCCGGCAATCGCTCCACGGCGAACGGTTTCGGCAATAGTCAGGGTCAGTAGCGGGCCCGGCATCATCGCACCCGAGAATCCAAGGACAAAGGATGTGCCGGCAATGACAGCAAGATTCATTCTTCGCTCTCGTCACACAATTGGGGTGCGTTGTAGTTGACGAGCTCAGACACATAAGGGCAATCGGCAGGAAGAATGCCGCGATTAAGGGCAGCCTGATCAAGCGCCAGGCATTCGGCCTTCTCAATGTGGCGATGTTCGTAAACCGAACAGAGCATAGTGCCCAGATCGAGTTTATCGCATGGCCGATCCGTATAATAGACCCGCCCTTCGTATTCTATTTTTTCATAACAGCACCGCCCGCAACGGCGGCAACGCGCTTCCCATTCGGCATTCGTTTCCATGGCAACTCCTGCCGGAACCTTACCCGACAGCTTCTATTCAGGTCAAGAAGAGAAAAACAAAATTAACTATTGACATTGAACCGCTGGTTCGTTCAGAATGCGACGTTCTAATCTGTAAACAGAAAAGTTCCATACGAGGAGGCATTCACAATGCAGTGTCAAACAATTCAACCCGGTGTTGAATGTAATTTCTGGACGAAAAACGGTTGTACCTTTGTGGGCAATGCCTGTCACAATGTTGTAGAAGCCTGTGAAGGCTGTGAGCGTATTGTCGACAGTGAGATTGGCCCCGTATGTACTGACTACCCTGCACCTGAAAAAAAGTGGACCGGCGGTCTTTGCAACTTTGCAACCCATCAGAAAATCAAAATTGAAAACGTCGAGCAGAAGGTCAACCCGCTCAAGGCTTCGAAACGAGCCGCCGGACGTTAATCGATATCACATTCAACGACAAAAAAGGCAGGTTCCTTCAGGAACCTGCCTTTTTTGTGATTTACCAATAGCACACCTGTTCGTAGTACATACTGATCAAAAATACCTGAAAACCACAAACAACAGTGGAAGAATAAAAGCTGTCACCAGACCGTTCAGACCGATGGCCAACCCGGCAACGGCTCCGGCCAGTTTGTCGACTTCCAGCATCCGCGCCGTGCCGATCCCGTGCGATGCCGTGCCAACGGCAAGCCCGATCGCGGTCGATGATTTCAATCCGATCAGACGGCAGAATTCCGGACCGCAAATTGCCCCGATACAGCCGGTCAGGACAACGATTGCAGCAGTCAACTCAGAGATCCCGCCGATCTTTTCAACAATGCCGATAGCAATCGGCGTTGTCACCGATTTCGGGGCCATTGAAAGGACGATATCCCCGGTCCCGCCCAGGACCCAGGCCAGGCCGCTGGCGCTGACAATGGAAGTCACTGCGCCGCAGAAGATCCCAACCATAATCGGAAGCCGGTTATGATTGATTTCATGGCGTTTGCGATAAAGCGGCAGCGCCAGAGCAACAACCGATGGTCCGAGCAGAAAAAGGATCATTCGGCCGCCGTTCAGGTAGGCTTCATACGGCGTAGCCGTAAACAGGAGGAACAGAATAATAAAGGCAATCGAAACAGCGACCGGATTCAGAAAAAGACTGTGCGTCCGACGATAAACGATCTGGGCAAAATAATATATGGCGACTGTCAATCCGACCCCGAAAAGAGGAGTTGCCGTCAGCTCATTCCACATCGGTCCGCTCCCCTCTTTCGAGTTTCTCCTCGACCCATCCGGTCACGGCCATCACCACAAACGTACTGATCACCATTGAGACACAAATCGGCAGCCATTGTGATGCGATTAGATCAAAATAGACCATGACACCTACACCGGCCGGCACAAAAAACAGCGCAAGGTGCGACAACAGCAGATCGGCTGCTTCCTCAATCCACTCGACCTTGAAAATGCCGGCCAGGAGAGACAAAAGAAGGATGACCATGCCGGCGACATTGCCCGGAATCGGTATTCCGGCCCAACTCACCAGCAGCTCGCCGGCAAATTGCACCATCAGAAGAATTGCAAACCCTTTCAGTATATTGGTCATAGTTAAAATCTGAATATCAGGAATCGAGTTCGGATTTCAGTCCATCGACAACTGCCGCTACTTCGGCCCTGATATCTTCGGCAGCCGGGGAGTTCTCACGGAGCAGAAACTCCTGGAAATGATGCAGGGCCTTGCGGCCATCATCCATGTCGAGATACAGATTGCCAAGCGTCAAATGGGCATAAGCAAAGTCCGGGTCACATTTCAATGCTTCCAGGCAGGCCTGCTCAGCCTCATCGATCTCATCGTTATCATAAAACATCTCCGCCAGGTTGTAATGCGCCTGCGGATCATCGGGATCAAGATCGATAACCGAGCGGAAGATTTCAAGGGCACCGGTGATATCACCGGCAGAAAACCTGGCGTCGCCCAGAGAGTTGAGCGCAAAGGTCGAATCGGGGCTGATCGCCAGAGCTTTTTCATAACATTCAACAGCAGCCTCAACACGACCTTGATGAAAATCAACCAGACCTGCACTGACCAGAGCGTCGGCTTCATCGGGAAAGCTTTTATTAATCTGCACGTAGGTCTACCGGGCCTGCTCAAACAGGTTCATTTCGAACAGCAGGTCGCCAAGGGAATAACGAGCATCGACTTCTTCCGGTGACTTCTCGGTCACGACCCGCAGCACATCGACAGCCGTCTCAATCTGCCCTGAAGCTTCCAGCGCTTCGGCGAGGAGCATTTCAACCTCGGCCGAATAACCACTGGTCGCTTTCGCCTTTCTGAAAAAATCAACAGCCTTGGCAGCATCCCCTTTTCCCAGCGCCGCTGTCCCCTTTCCGATCAAACTGTTTGCATCCATAAGTACACCTCATTTTCATTGATTCAGTTCCTCGATTGCATCGATAATGCCCCAGGGGGTTGATGGCACAACCATCACCCGGCATCCGAGCTGCTCGCCGAGTTGTTCCGGAGTCAGATCATCGAGAAAACGATGATCGCCGTCACGCATCATAACATCCGGAACCAGTAAAGCCGAACCCGGATTCCGGTTCTGCAACTGCCGTACAATATCCTGACCGGAAACCAGCCCGGCGACTGTAACCATCGGCCCGAAAAGTCTGTTCTCTACTGCATAAACATCGCAGGAACAGCCGACCGCATCTTCGAGTTCCATTACAAAACGTTGCAACTCGGGATGGAAAGCAACCCCGGTCACTATTGAGAATTGGACCGGGCAGTTCAACTCGCCAACTTCACTGAGCGTCTCTTCGGACAGCGCCCTGAATTGTGCGATCATGCCGACTCCGTTTTCCAGCTGATCCAGATCCTCATACTCTGTCAATTCCGGAATCGCCCCTTCTGCCTTGAGATAAAATTCATCGGCAGCAAAAACAATGCGGCTGTCATGCTCGCCAAGAAAACGCTGCTGCCAGCCCCCTAGTTCAGCCAGGATCTTCCGGGCATCATCCTTGGTAACCGGCTGCAGATTTTCCAGATTCTGTCGATGTTCGGTCAAACCAACCGGGACCAGAGCCAGGCTTTTGATTCCGGGGTAATAGGCAGCAAGCGTTGCGACGGTTTCACTCAGAACGGCATTGTCATTGACACCAGGGCAGACAACGACCTGGGTATGCAGTTCGATTCCGGCGGCTACAAGTTGCTCAACAATTGGCTGTATTGGTGAGACGGCACGCCCAAGCATTCTTGAGCGAACGTCCGGATCCGTTGCATGAATCGAAACATACAGTGGCGAGAGCCGCTGGTTTATGATCCTTTCGATATCTTCTTTGCTGACATTTGACAGGGTAACATAGGCACCATAAAGATAAGAAAACCGGTAATCTTCATCCTTAACATACAACGTCCGCCGCATCCCTTTTGGCATTTGATGGACAAAACAGAAGATACAGTTATTGCCGCAGCGGGCCGGTTCCGGGTGTTTGAGGACGAATCCGAATGGTTCCCCGGCCTCCTTTTCTATCTCCAACGCCCACAATTCGCCATTGCCGCTTTTTTCGACAACCAGTGTGACCTCTTCACGCAATTCGGCTATCAGCACATCAAGAAAGTCACGAGCCGGATCGTCGTCAATTGCGACAATGCTGTCACCTGGCGCCAGTGCAAGCTGATCAGCAATCCCGCCAGGAATGATTTCGATGATTTCTACCATGTCTCATCAAGGTGAAACGTAAAATCCCCGAAACAGCAGAACTGTTCGGGGACCTACGGTTTCAAACAGATTTGCGGGAAAGTTATTCCCGGCCACCATGCAGCCGGAAGCTTCCGTCGGAAGATGTAATAACGGAAATAGCATGCTTGTACAAAAGAACATCACAATCAGCCTCAATGAGAACACAGAAACTGTCGAAAGATTTGATATGACCTTCGAGCTTTTCACCAGACATCATTGTGATTGCAACTTTGACCCGTTCCTTACGTGCCTGATTAAGAAATTGATCCTGAATATTAAATGGTGTCTTGCCCATAACCGCTCCCTTTCTTCAATAGAAAACATTCAATTAACGGCTGAATTCTATCAATTTCTGACAAGGAATCAACTGTAATTATTGATTTTTCTTTTTTAAACCAGGTTTCCTGCCTTTTTGCGTAGCGTCGGGTTTCCCTTTTGATCAACTCAATAGTCTCATCCCGGCTGCGCTCCCCGGCAAGGAATGAAATAATTTCCCGATAACCGATCGCCTTCATCGATTTCAAACCGGCATTATAACCGGTCGCAAGCAGACTGGCGACCTCATCGATCAGGCCAGCCGCAATCATCTGATCAACCCGGGCGTCGATTCGTTCATTGAGAATGGTCCGGGGCACATGCAAATAAAGTTTCAGTACCGAAAAAGGTGATTCGGAAAATCCGTGCCGATGCTGATACTCTGACATCGGAATGCCACTTGACTCATAAACCTCAAGAGCCCTGATAATCCGAACCAGATTGTTCGGGTGGATTTTATCCGCCTGAACCGGGTCGACCGAATGCAGTCTTGAATGAAGTGCCGCAGCACCATGTACTGCAGCATATTCCCTGAACTTTTCACGCAGGTCTTCATCGGCAGATGGGAGATCGGCCAGCCCTTCGGTTAACGCCCTGATGTAAAGTCCGGTGCCGCCGACCACTAAAGGCAACCGGTTTCGTTGGGAGATCTCGGCAATAACGGGTCGGGCATGCTCGACATAATCGGACACGGAATAGTCCTCATCGGGATCGGCAACATCAATCATATGGTGACAGACCCGGTTCTGCTCATCAATTGTCGGTTTCGCCGTGCCGATATCCATCTGCCGATAAATCTGGCGGGAATCAGCAGAAACAATCTCCAGATCGAAGTTATCAGCAAGAGAACAGGCCAATGCTGTTTTACCCGAAGCGGTCGGACCACATATAACAACGACCGGGCTAGACCTGTTATGTCGTTCTGCAGGGATCACGTTCTTTTAAACATTCGCTCGATTTCCGGTTTACCGAGGCGACAAAGGACAGGTCGACCATGAGGACAATGAGCGCTGAAATCGACTGAATCAATTTCAACAAGTAGAGCCTGCATCTCGGCAAGCGACAGCTTCTGATTCGCCCGGACTACTGAATGGCAGGCCATGGTCGCCAGAAGGTCCTCATAAGCATCGTCGAGAACGGCAGTTTCACCCAACTCGGCAAGCTCAGATGCGACATCCCTGACCAGGCGTTCAGCTTCTGAATCCTTGAGTAACTGTGGCGACGCTTTCAATATATAGGAATTACCGCCAAAAGGCTCCAGTTCAAAGCCGAGCGTGGAGAGATGGTCAAGACTCTGACCAACAACGGTGGCTTCACGATAATCAAAATCGATGACAACCGGAAACAGCAATGATTGCTGCTCAACTCCGGCACTGACAAACTGCTTTTTCAATCGTTCAAACGCGACCCGCTCATGCGCCGCATGCTGATCAACCAGAACCAGATCATCACCATCCTGGCAAATAATATAGCTGTCAAGATACTGTCCGAGCACCACCATCGATCCGGCCGGACCGAGGGCAAACTCTTTTCCCGGCAAGTGAAAAAGCTCCCCCCTGTCAATCGAGACAGGTCTTGCGAATGGCTCCGACCGTTCCGACGACCGATATGCTTCAGGATGATCACGCACTCCGGCAGGATTATCTGTCGTGACATCAGTATTGACTCCCCGGAGGGATGATGGCTGTTGGTAACTCACCGGGGGCATAATCGAATCTTCAATGCCAACGGCAGTTGTCACTACCGGGCGCAAGGAATTGCGAACGGCACCGGCGATAAAGCCGTGGACCTGGCTCTGTTCCCGGAATCGGACCTCGTGCTTGGTCGGGTGGACATTTACATCGACTAGTTCGGGTGGAAGATCAAGGAACAGGGCTACCACCGGGTAGCGGCCCTTCATCAGCAGATTACGGTACCCCTCCATCACCGCATGCTGTACGACCCGGTCACGGATATAGCGACCGTTGATATATGTATAGATCGAGGTTGTTGCTGAACGGTTATAAAGCGGCTTTGACAGTAAACCGTAAAGTGCCAGTTCACCGACCTCGCTGGTAACCGGAACCATTTCGCGAACCGCTTCGCGACCGAGAATTGCGGCAACACGTTCTTCAATAGTCTCGGCCTTTAAAGCATCGATCATTGTCCGGCCATTATGTGTGAGACGGAAACGAACCTCCGGCCGCGACAGTGCCTGCCTGCTGACGACATCGCCGACATGTCCAGTTTCGGTTTGATCCCGCCGCAAGAATTTGCGCCGGGCCGGTGTGTTAAAAAATAAATTTCGGACTTCGATACTGGTGCCGACCGGCATCCCGGTTGCAGCCGCATCGGCCACCGACCCGCCATTGACCCTGATCCGCCATCCCGACTCGGATGAGTTATCGCGCGACTCGACAGTCATTTGTGAAACCGCGGCAATCGAAGGGAGTGCTTCCCCTCTGAAACCAAGGGTCGTAAGTTTGAAAAGGTCGTCGTCCGATTCAATCTTACTGGTGGCATGCCTTTCGAGGGCAAGAAAGGTATCATCTTTTGACATTCCGGATCCGTTATCCTGTATCCTGATCAGCTTCTTGCCACCCGATTCGATATCGATGAGGATCTCATCGGCTCCGGCATCGAGGGAATTCTCGATCAGTTCCTTGACAACAGAGGCCGGCCTTTCAACAACCTCGCCAGCTGCAATTTTATTGCACAGATTTTCCGAAAGAATCCTGATTTTGCTCATCTTCAATTCAATTCAAACAAAAAAGGCCGGACAAGCCGGCCATAAACGGATGTGGTTAGCATTCTACTTCTGCTCGAGCTGGTCAAGCATATCCTCAATTTCGTCAAAGTCATCATCGTCACCCAGTGAATCAGGCAAATTAGCGGTGGGACGATGCAGCAAGCCAAGATCTCCTGCGACGCTTTCAACTATTTTTGGAACAACCTGATTCCCTTTTTGCATGTGGGTTTCAAACAGGCAGTTATCACAGATTGTATTAATCAGGCGCGGCACACCACCGGCGTAATTATGAACCGACTGAATCGCCATCGGATCAAAAAGCGGGCGCCTGGCGCCTGCCACCGACAGCCGATGGTTGATATAGCGGGTCGTTAAATCAAGGGTAAAGGATCCGAGATTATACTTGACGGCGACACGTTGGGCCAGCGGTTCATCAAGACGAAGACAATCCTCAATTTCAGTCAGACCGAAAAAAACAATGTTAATCAGCTTCTTGCCGGGAATTTCGAGATTGAGCAGACCGCGAAACTCTTCCATCAATTCACGGCTCTGCAGCATCTGTGCTTCGTCTATCAGTATAACCGCCTTACGCCCCTGTGAATCGATTTCGAGCAGACGTTCATAGAGCTGTTTCAGAACCGCCAGCCGGTCGCTTGCCGGCTCCTGGATTCCAAGCTGCATCGCGATACGGGTTAAAATCCACTCCGGATCGATTCCGGAATGAACCATGACCAGCATCGACGACTCATATCTGGATTCATCCAGAGTGTCGAGCATTCTGCGGGCAAGGGTTGTCTTGCCGGTGCCAACACCACCAACAAGAACGGCCAGCCCCTTGTTGGAGTTGACCGCGTACATCAGGCGCACCAACGCCTGGCTATGTTGATCACTGTCAAAGTAGAAACGTGCATCCGGAGCGTTGGAGAACGGCTCCATCTCCAGTTCAAAATACTCGATGTAACTCATTTGCCCCCACCTGTTAAATAATCAATCAGATGTAGGATACACGGTCTTTACTATTTTTTCCAGAAGAACCTTCGGCGGACGCCGATTTACCAGATTTGAGGTCTTCGAGTTTTTCACCGGCATCACGGTAGCCGGGATCGATGGCAGAAACTTCTTCGATGACAGTGATCGCTTCGGCTATTTTCCCAAAGTTTTCATAAAAGAGCCCGAGTTCAAACTGGATGCCCAACTTCTCGGCCTCGCCGAGACCGGGCTGTTCGAGAACTGACCAGAAATATTGTTCAGCCTCTTCAAAAGCACCCGTTTCTGCCAGACACATTGCTTTAAGCGCAAGGCTGTCAACCAGCCGGGTCGGGTTTTTCATTGCTTTGTCAAACTCGGCAATGGCGTCATCAACCAGTCCCATCTCCTTGTAAGCAATCCCGAGGTTATAATGGGATTCGGCATCCTCTACACTGATGGCTTCGACTTCGACCTCTTCGGCTTTTTGTGAGAAATCGGAACTCAGATCAAATTCATTGACTTCTTCAGCCAGAGCTTCGTCTGTTTCCGTCATGACTTCGGAAGCGATATCGATAAAGTCACCCGAATCATCTTCTACCGGAGCTGAACGCTGTTCCCGAATATTTGAAAGTTTTTCGTTTGCCTCGGCATTATCGGGAACAACTGCAAGAATTTCCTGACAAACTTTTTCAGCCTCATCGAGGAGCCCTTGCTGGACATAAAACTCGACTTCTTCGAGAGCTGATTCAAGATCAAAGAAAGTCTCGTCCTGAAGATCGTCTTCGCTGATTTCAAGGACAGATTCATCCTCGGCATCGTCGAGATCAAGCTCAATCTCAAGCTCCATATCGGCTTCGGCACTGACATCGATGGAAACTTCTTCAGCTTCTTCAACTTCTTCAAGTTCCTCGAGTTCTTCAATCTCCTCAAGTTCCTCGAGCTCTTCAATCTCTTCAAGCTCCTCGAGCTCCTCAATCTCCTCTGCTCCTTCGAGGATATCAAGTGGAACTTCTTCCTGATCATCAAGAAGATCGCTCTCTGCCAGCTCTATTTCCTGGAGATCTTCGGTAATTCCATCCATTATTGAGTCATCAATAACTTCATCATCTGAGGTCTGGAACATATCGAGTTCCGTACCGGCCTCCTCCGTTAGCGATGACATCACTCCGGATAATTTGTCAGCTTCGCCGGTTTCCTCATAGATCAACTTGAGAGTCCGGGCAACCTTCTCTTCGTTAGGCAGTTTTTGATGCAGGCGTTCGTAGCACTCCTTGAGTGCTTCAACTTTTTCAGCTTCAAAAAAAGCTTCTTTCCACTCTTCAAGCTCATGCAGTGCCCGGTCATACTCGCCCAGATTCATGCAGCAACGGATATACTTGAGCCGATGACCGAGATTCTTGCTCGACAACTTGAGCAGATGCTGAAGGGTCAAACGCTCGTTGTTAAAGTCTTTTTGCAGCCGGTAACCCTCAGCCAGCATCTGTAACAAGTTTTTATCATTCGGATTTTTTTTGATCGAGCCCCTGAGAATTTTAAGGCTCTTCTCAACTTTTCCGGTGCGGAGATACGCCTCGGCGAGACCGCTTCCCATTTCAGGCTCATTCGGGAAGAGTGGCAGGAAAACTTCATAGAGCTTGAGAATCTTGTCAAAATTATTGCTCTTTTTGAGGAACTCAAGAACCTCGAGAAACTCTTCTTTACCTTTTTCCGATTCATCGAGGGAAGCGTGCAATTCGGCTATTTTGACCCGCACATTCAGATTCTCGGGATCAAGCTCCTTCATCTTCTGAAGAATGTTGATCGCCTCACCCGGCATTTCATTTTTTTCATATTGGGTTGCGAGAGTACGGTATTCGGCGAGAGCATTTCCGGTCAGACCCTGCTTCTCATTAAGCTCAGCCAGCTGGGCATAGATGTTCAGCTGGGAAGAGTCGACCTTCTGCATCTGTTTGTATACTGCGATGGCCTTGAGATAGAAACCGCTATCGGCGTAGTTTTTAGCGACGACTTCATACGCTTCGAGCGCTGCCTCTTTAAGGCCCGCTTTGGCACAGAGGTCCGCCAGTTTTTGCCGACTGCGATAATCCTTCTTATCGAGTTCGACTATCTTCTGGTAGTCCTTGATAGCACGGGTTGTTTTCCCATTGGCAAGAGCCTTCTGGGCAGATGCGAGTAGTTTATCTTTACTGGCCAAAATCTATCCTTTATAAAGCTTGAAAACGCAAGCTTTCACTCTATGACATCACATAATAAACTGTCAAGAAATAAGCTTTTAAATGACATGTAGAACCTTCGGGTCTGCACGCCTTTCCCAGTCAATAATCTCCTGTCGTTCTTTATCGAAGCCGGAACGACCCATCAACGCAGAAGTGATGATTTTACCCGCTTCAACCCCTGGCTGATCAAGAGGATCGACACCGAACAATCCTCCGGAAAAAACGGTTTGCACTTCAAAGATATACAATAAGGCGCCGATGCTTTGCGGCGTAATCTCTGCCAGTCTGATAGTGCAATTCGGCCGCCCGGCGCGAGCCAGGGCAATAGCGCTCGCTTTCTGTTCAAACGAAAGGAGCGCGGAAAGTTTCTTCCCCCCGAGATAAGCCAGATCGGGGATATCATCGGCATTCGGTATACTGACAGGCTTCTGGTTATCAACAGTAATAAATGTCACAACCTTGTCAAACGGGCCCTCCATGTACAACTGCAACTGTGAATGCTGATCAGTCGCACCGAGAGCATTGACCGGTGTCGGTCCGGTAAAAATCTCTTCACCGGAGAGACTCACCCTCTTGCCGAGGCTTTCAGCCCAGAGTTGCCGATACCAGTCAGCGACATCACGCAGACGATCACTGTAGGGCATCATGACGCTGATCGTCGCCCCTTTTTGATAAGAGAGATATTGCAACAGACCGTTCAGGTAGGCCGGATTTTCGAATAAATCCGGGTTCGAGATCTGTGGTTCGACTTTGGCGGCACCGGCCAGAAGCGAACGAACATCAACACCGGCAACCGCCAAAGGCAGCAATCCAACCGGGGTAAATATGGAAAAACGGCCACCGACTCCGGCTGGCACCGCAAGATTTTCGTAACCTTCCTCTTCGGCCAGCTTACGCAACACTCCGGTCTCAGGATCGGTTATGAGAACGAAATGATCCCGATAGTTGTCTCCACAGGCATTTCTCACCCACTCACGAGCAATCAGAAACTGGCTCATGGTCTCAACCGTTGTACACGACTTACTGATGACACAGAAACAGGTCCGTGTCGGGTCGAGACTATCAAGAAGCCCCCCGACCCCGTCAGGGTCTACATTATCAAGGACAAAAAGCCGGGGCCGGGAAGATGTGGCGTATAGCGGCAGCAAGGCGCGAGCCACAGCTGTCGTACCGAGTGCCGAGCCGCCGATGCCAAGAACGACAAAAGCATCGAACCGGGAAGCTATGCCATCGGCCATTTCGATCAGATCATCGACTCCCGTTTGAAAAGGCAAGTCATAAAACGGAAGATCGCCCGATTCACGGGCGTCTTGCAGGCTGACATGAATTGCCCGGACCCGATCAACCGCCTGTTCCAACTCGGATGGAACAACACCGAGTTTCGATCCGACAACATCCGCCATCATCTGGGTATAATCAAATTGCAACATTTTACGACCTCCCGTCGGCAAGGTGTTTCAGTTTTGCAATTTCGCCTGGTTCCAGGTGTCTGAAATCCCCCGAACCGAGATTTTCTTCCAGGAGAAAGGCATAACCGATTCTTTTCAGGCGACTGACAGAAAAACCGAGCGCTTCACACATCCGCCTGACCTGACGGTTCCGCCCTTCATGGATCGTGATCTTGAGCCAGGAGTGGCTGCCGGTCTTACGGGTGCATTCGGCCCGGGCCGGCGCCGTCAGCCCGTCATCAAGCTCAACTCCTCGTTCAAGTTTCCTGAGGGCATTATTATCAATCATACCCCGAACCCGGGCCAGATAGGTTTTTTCAACGTGGAACCGGGGGTGCGACAGTTTTTGAGCCAGATCCCCGTCATTGGTCAACAGCAGAAGCCCCTCAGTTGTCAGGTCGAGCCGGCCCACCGGCACGACCCTTTCAGAAACGCCTTCCAGCAGATCGGTAACAACGCGCCTCCCTTCCGGATCGCGCATGGTTGTCACATAACCAACCGGCTTGTTCAAGAGAATATAGGTTTTTTTTTCCGGGCGTCCGATTGCAACGTCGTCGACAAGGATATTATCGACCGCGGGATCGGCTTTTTCACCGAGATTCGCCGGGTTACCATTGACCGAGACACGTCCCTGTTCTATCCACTTTTCGGCCTGACGCCGCGATGCCAACCCGGCTGCAGCGATTATCTTTTGCAATCTCTCTTGCGCCATAAAATAAAAGCCGGGCAGAATTCCCGGCCAACTCCTAGTCCTGAATTCCTTGAGCCGTACTTTCCGTCACCAGCTTTGCATTGGTACCGGTTTCTGTCTCCGGCAATTCTTCGGCGAGATCACTGAACTCCTTGAGGGTTGGCAAAGCCGACAGATCACGCATGCCGAAAAACTCGAGAAATTCCTTGCTTGTCCCGTAAATCAGCGGTCGCCCCGGAACATCTTTTTTGCCGAGAATCCGGATCAGCTGTTTTTCGAGCAGTGTCTTGAACACGCCCCCGGAATCGACGCCGCGTAGATATTCGACTTCGGCCCGTGTCACCTGTTGACGATATGCGACAATAGCCAGTGTTTCCAGGGCGGCCCGGGAAAACCTGAACGGTCTGCTTTTTATCAATTGCTGAATCACATCGGCACATTCCTGTCGCGTCCTGAACTGAAACCCTTCACTGACTTCCTCGAGCAAAATTCCGCGATCGGCATCGACGTATTCATTCTGGAGTTCCTGAAGAACCTGTTTGACGTCACTCTTTTTCATCTCGAGAATCTCGGCGATCCGGTCAACCTTGATCGGCGATTCTGAAACAAAGACCAGCGCTTCGATGTTTTTCCTGATATCAGATGTAGCCAAGACTTTCCTCTCCAAGGTCAAAAGGTGATATCTCGTCGTCGATAACAGCCGGATAGAGCCAGATATTTCCACAGCGGCTATTCTGCATCAGGCGGACCATCCTTAGCCGTACCAGTTCGAGCATGGCCAAAAACGTAACAACAATTATCGACCGATCCGGCTTTTCTTCAAAGACATCGAGAAAAGAGAGGCTCTCTTTGCCGGAAAGCAGGCTCAGAATTGAGTTAATCCTGTCGGCAACGGTCAATCGTTCGATATTGACTTCATGAATATAGGGATCGGATGTTTCCTTTAAAAGCTTCTGGAAAGCATCGACCAGTTCAAAGATCCCGACAGCGATCATCTCCTCACCTTCTTCCGAGACAACCAGCTCACGCGCCGGGAATTTGCGGGCGAAAACATCGCGCTGCAGCCGCGGCATGGCATCAAACTGTGCCCCGGCCTCCTTGTACTTCTGGTACTCGAGCAGCCTTCTCACCAGTTCGGCCCGCGGATCAAGTTCTTCTTCATCTCCTTCTTCTTCATCATGCACCGGCAACAGTAATTTTGATTTGATATGGAGAAGAGTCGCGGCCATCAACAGAAACTCGCCGGCAACATCGAGATTGAGGCTTTTCATGGCATCGAGTATCGAGAGATATTGGTCGGTAATTGCCGCGACCTGGATATCGTAGATATCCATTTCATTCTTCTTGATCAGGTGGAGCAGAAGATCGAGCGGTCCTTCAAAATTCTCTATTTTTATTTCGTATGCCATCTACATACTACCAAACAGAAAACGCATGGACTGATTAACGACCACGGCCTGTTGCCCGGCCATGACACCGACAATTGCAAATATAATCGGGCCGAGTACGGCTGACCAGATGTTGGTGTAGAAGATAACGATCAACAGAACAATGAATCCGAAAGGTTCAATTTTGGACAGGAATGCCGCCTGCTTCGGCGGTAGCAGACCGCTCAGCACCATGCCTCCATCGAGCGGCGGAATCGGAATCATATTAAAAACAGCCAGAATGATATTGATATATAACCCGAAACCGGCCATCAGGCTGATCGGCTCAACAATCATTGTCATCTGTGTCGAGACACGGTCTTCAGGAATCAGGGCCAGACCATGCAGCAAAAGAGCAAAAAGCCCGGCCAGAAAAAGATTGCTGGCAGGGCCGGCGAGGGCAACAGCGATCATCCCCTTTTTCGGCTGCTGCATGTTTCCGAAATTAACCGGCACCGGCTTGGCCCAGCCGAAGCCGAAAAAAAGAACCGCCAGCGTTCCGATCGGATCGAGATGCTTGATCGGATTGAAGGTCAAGCGGCCGAGCAGTCTCGCTGTCGGATCACCGAGTTTATCTGCAATATAACCATGAGAAACTTCGTGTACGGTCACCGCCAACAGAGCCGGAACCAGCATGATTGAAATCTTAGAAAGAATACTTTCCATTTATCCCGCGCAGTTGAATGTGGAAGTGCAAGTCATGTGTCTTTGTAGCAGATCGATTCGACACAAGTCAATGTCCGTCGACACAGTTGCTGAATCTCGAAAACGCTGCAAAAAAAATCACGCGTCGATAAACTTTGCGTACTTTTTTTTAACAAGACTGATTTCCTCTTCACGGTTCGCAACGCGACCGTCAAGACGGGCATCAAGAAGTGTATCGAGAATTTTCTTATAATGCGGCCCGGCGCTGATTCCCAATTGCAGAAGATCGTCACCCCGCAATTTTGTTTTTACAGTCCGCAGCTGTATATAATATTCCGAAACCCACTGACGCACCTCATCGGGGTCACAGAGGGTCATGAGATAAAGCAATGTTTCGACCGACAATGGTTTGAGCCAATGAAAAATTTCACTGTTTTTCGGCCGGAGCGCTTTCCGGTGCCGCCTGAGCAGATGCCGATATACATCGTGAGCGATTTTCCTCTCCTCGCAAAAAATCCTGCTGATTTTTGGCGGAACGCCGAGTCGGTCAGAAAACTCACGGACATGTTTGCCCGTTATTTCGCTCAGCAGGCAGAGGAAATAGATAATCCATGAACGGCATGGCTCACCGGTGTAAAGCAATTCGTACCAATCAATTGCGCGGCCGGCTTCATAAAATCGGAGCTCAACTGCATCGCTCCATTTCAAAGATTTGTGAAGACAGGTCAACAGTCCAAACTCGGACATTCGGTGAACGGAAAGGATCGGATCAGGTTCCTTGAAGATAATCACCAGTTCATTATAGACGCGCGGTCCGGCTACTTTATCGACGAACCCCATGCGGACAGCGCTGCGCAAAAGGGATTCAGTGTGGCGCCCGAGACGGAAACCGAGCCGTTGTTCGAACCGGATTGCCCGGAAGACCCTGGTCGGATCTTCAACGAAGCTGAGATTATGCAACACCCGGATCGCCTGCTGTTGAAGATCTCGTTGCGCCTGATAGTAATCGAGCAGTTCGCCGAAATCATCCGAATTAAGGGAGACCGCCAGAGTATTGATTGTGAAATCACGACGATAAAGATCGAGCTTGATTGATGCATGCTCAACATCAGGCAACGCCCCGGGCTCGACATAGTACTCCATTCGGGTTGAAGCGATATCAATCTTGAAGTCATCCGGGAAAACCACTACCGCCGTCCCAAACTTTGCATGCGAACGGACCCGGCAATCCCGACCTTCTGCAAACGATTTGGCAAAGCTGATACCATCTCCTTCGACGACAATATCGATATCGAGATTCTTTTTGCGTAACAGCATATCGCGGACAAAACCGCCGACGGCGTAAGCCTTGACACCGGCGACTTCGGCACACTCACCGAGTTCCCTGAGCAGAAGAAAAATCCGTGCTGGCAACTGCGACTTCAACAATTTAACCAGCTGTTTTTTCCGGAGAGAATGCTGGCCCCGACCCTCGTCGTTCCTCGACATAACCCGGCCGTCAGTGACCAGATGCCTGAACAGATCGGTCCGGGTGATCACACCGATCAAATCACCCTGATCAACAACCGGGACAATCCGTTGACCGGACCCGATGATCATCTCCTGCAGGCTATCCATCGATACATCCGGCCCGACGGATTCAATGTCGCTGCTCATATAGTCGCGAACCGGTTCCGAGGCAAGGGCATGATGAACGGCCTTGTCGACAACCTGCCGGGTAATCACCCCGGCGACATCCTCTTGATCCAGTACCGGCAGGGCATTCAGATTATAGCGGGTCATGATTTTACGGGCATCACTGATCCTGTCATCGGCATTGATGGTCTTGGCCGGTGTTGACATCAGATGGCGTCCCTGCCATTGCGGATTGACATGTTTTTGCAAAACAACCGGAATTTTTTCAAGAATCTGGACAAGCGTCATGTCACGTACCGTCCCGGAAGAGGCAAAGGAGTGTCCGCCACCACCGAATTCACCGAGAATCTCGCCAACGTGAACTTCCGGTATCCGCGAGCGGCCAACCATGAAGATCCGGTCACCCATTCTGACGGCGATGATCAGGGCATCGAGGTTTTCCATATCTTTCAATTTATGGGCAAGTACAGCCAGATCACCGACAAAATAATCGGTCGAAGCATGGGTTATGGAGATATCGATGCCATTGGCTGTCAGGACAGTATGATTCTGGAGCAGGTCATTAAGAAGAGAAACCTGGTCTGCCGTCAATTCCTGGGTCAGAAAATCAGCAACGGCATTAAGATTGGCGCCACAGGAAAGGAGAAACGCCGCAGCCTGATAGTCCTGTTCCGTAGTCGAGTTGAATAGCAGGCTGCCAGTGTCTTCATAGAGCCCGAGCATCATCAGGGTCGCCTCGTCGGCGTCAGGGCGGATTCCCTTCTCCATGAAGATACGGGCAAAAATGGTGACCGTCGCACCGACCGAATCGAGTTCCGTCAGCTCGGCCTTGAGAGATGTATCAGCCGGATGATGATCATAAACATGGATTTCGACATCGCCCCGTCTCGCAACATCGGCAAAAGGGCCGATCCGGTCGACCTGACTGACATCGACCAGGATCAGACGCGTGATCCGGTCAAAATCTATATCCTTGATTTTCTTGAAATTATAGGCGTAGACCGTACTCTGCAGAAAGAATTCCCTGAGGTTCTTTTCCTGGGCTCCGGGGAACACCATCTCGGCATGCGGATAGAGTTTCTTCGCCGCGATCATTGCGCCGAGACAATCAAAATCGGCATTTATGTGGGTAGTTATGACGTCCATAGCCGGCGACGCTCCCGCAAAGGGACGACAGCCGGCGTCAAACCTGCAGGCTGCCGATCACTTCAGTGATATTCTGAAAACCTTCTTCGATACAGAACTGTTCGATTCCCTCGATCACGGTAATCATTGCCGCCGGGTCAACAAAATTGGCAGTACCGACCTGAACCGCCGTGGCTCCGGCAATCAGAAATTCCAATGCATCCATGGCACAGACGATACCGCCTACACCGATGACCGGAATTTTAACACTTTGCACAACCTGATGCACCATGCGGACGGCAATCGGCCGGATCGCCGGGCCGGAGAGGCCACCCGTTTTGTTTGCCAGTCGCGGCTTGCGCGTATGAATATCGATCGACATACCGGTCATGGTGTTGATGCAGCTGATCGCATCAGCGCCGGCCTCTTCGACAGCACGGGCAATCACCGTGATATCGGTAACATTCGGCGTCAACTTGACAATCAGCGGCTTCTTAAGATTTTTACGCACCAACTTAACGACCTCACTCGCTGCCAGGGGGTCGGTTCCGAAAACGATTCCCCCGGCCTTGACATTCGGACACGAAATATTAAGTTCGGCCCCGGCGATAACATCAATATCGTTGAGCCGGGCAGCAACCTCACCATACTCCTCGAGAGTATTGCCAAAAAAATTGACGATCGTCGGGGTGTTAACTGACTGCAAGAAAGGCGTTTTGTGCCTGATGAAGGCATCGACACCGACATTCTGCAAACCAATCGCATTGAGCATACCGCTTATTGTTTCGGCGATCCGTGGCGTCGGGTTGCCAGCTTTCGGTTTCAGGGAGAGTCCCTTGGTGACAATAGCGCCTATCTTCTCGAGGTCGATAAAGGGCTCGTATTCTTCACCATAACCGAAGGTACCGGATGCCGGCATGACCGGATTACGCAGTTTAATTCCGGCAATGTCCACTGAGAGATCGGGGCGACTTACTTTGATATCAGCTTTACTGGTCATCACGCACACCCTCCACCCGGCATATCGGATTCGCCGATAGCATCCCAGTCGAGCCGTTCAGCCTGGAAAACCGGACCAACCTTGCAGGTACAGAGATAGCTCGGATTCTCCTCCGTGTGGCCGGCGCCTTTAACAACGCAGCCGAGGCAGGCACCAACACCGCAAGCCATGAATTCTTCGAGCGACACCTGTAGTGCGACCTTGTACTCAGTGCAGATTTTATTTACTGCTTTCAGCATCGGTGTCGGGCCGCAGGCAAAAACCTCGGCTTCCGGATATTTAGTCAGCTTGCGCTCCAGCACCCGGGTGACCAGCCCTTCCTCTCCGAGGCTGCCGTCATCCGTCGACACATATGTTTCAACACCGAGGCGTTCAAATTCAGTCACCGCCAGGATATCGTCCCGGGTCCGGCCACCCATCAACAAGCGCACACTGTATTTCCCGACAAGTTCACTGGCCAGCATAAACAGCGGCACCAACCCGATGCCGCCGCCGACCAGGATCTTCTCCTTTTTTACCGGATTTTCCTTAAACCCCTTACCGAGCGGACCAAGCAGCTCGACATGGTCCCCCTCATGCAGCGCGGCCATGATTGTCGTTCCCCGGCCAGCTACCTTGTAAAGAATTTCAACATACTCCTTGGGTGGCAAGCCTTCACAGTCTGGCGGCAGAAAACCGACCTTGAACACCCCGAACGGGCGACGCAACAGGGGTGGCAGAGACCGCTGCACCCGGAACATCAGAAATTGGCCGGCGGTTGCCTTTGCCCCGAAGCCGGGAGCGAGTATCCGCATCCGAAAATAGCCGGGAGAAATCTCCTGGTTCGAGAGGATAATGGTTTTGAAATTCTTCATTGCAGACCCTTTTTTTCCGTCAAACGTGAAACATCATCTATTGATCAAAATCGAGTAACATCAGAAGCGCATCTTCATTATCCGAATAGTACCTCGGCCGGACGCCGGTGATAGAAAACCCGAATTTGAGATATAACTGACGGGCAGGAAAATTCCCCTTGCGCACTTCCAGGAAAACCTTTGCGACTCCTTCGTTCCTGGCATTGAGCAATGCATGATCCAGAAGTTGTGCCGCATAGCCACGACGCTGCTCGGCCGGAGCCGTCGCGACGTCCTGTATCTGCATCTCGTCAGCGACAATCCAGGCGCATATAAAAGCGGCGATCCGGCCATCAGCAATAAGCAAATCGAACCGGGAGGCCGGGTTCTCCAGTTCGGCGCGGAACTGGGCAACTGTCCAGGGGCTCGGATTTGTCAGCTGTTCGATATTGGCAATTGTTGCAATATCTTGTACCGATAATCGACGAATCTCGGTAACCGGAATCGGACCCTCCATAAACAAACAGATCTGAACAGGCAGTTTTTATTACCAACAAGGCGTACATAATAAGTCACATCGACCGTTTCGTAAAGAATTTACTCCGGCTTTTCCGACTTAGACATTGACAAGGCCCATGGGTTGATTTATTAAATGTGCAAGCTGCTGAAAAGGAGTAAAATTTGGCTGACAACAATAAAACAACCTACAAGGATGCCGGCGTTGACATCGATGCCGGCAATCGTTTTGTTCAGATGATCAAGCCGCTGGTCAAGGCGGCGTCACGACCGGAAGTGATGACCGATATCGGTGGATTCGGCGGTCTGTTTTCTCTGAACACCGACAAGTACAAAAATCCAACCCTGGTTTCCGGGACTGACGGTGTCGGCACCAAGTTGAAGCTCGCCTTCTTGATGGACAAGCACGACACGGTCGGCATCGACCTGGTCGCAATGTGTGTCAACGATATCATCGTTCAGGGCGCCGAGCCCCTTTTCTTCCTTGATTACCTGGCCACCGGCAAACTCGCACCGGAAAAAGCGTCTGACATCGTCAAGGGCATCTCCGAGGGTTGCATCCGTTCCGGTTGTGCCCTGATCGGAGGCGAAACGGCTGAGATGCCCGGCATGTACAGCGCCGGCGAATACGATCTGGCTGGCTTCACCGTCGGCGTCGTCGATCGCGACAACATTATTGATGGATCGAACATTACCGTCGGCGACCGGGTGATCGGCATTGGTTCAAGCGGTCTGCATTCGAACGGATATTCGCTGGCACGCAAGGTTCTGCTTGAAAAAATGAACCTGCCGTTGGACCAGCCGACCGGAGACCTCGAACGAAATCTCGGTGAGGAGCTTCTCGAACCGACCCGCATCTATGTAAAAACTGTTCTGAACCTGCTTCGCGATTTCAACATCAAAGGGATGGCCCACATCACCGGTGGCGGCTTGATAGATAACGTTCCCCGGGTCCTGCCCGACAACTGTCGCGCTATCATACATAAAAACAGCTGGGAGATTCCCGCCATCTTCAACCTGATTCGCGAAGGCGGCAACATTGACGAGCTCGAAATGCTCCGGACCTTCAATTGCGGCATCGGCATGGTCCTGATCGTGCCGAAAGAAGAAAGCGAAGATGTCCTTGGCCGACTGTCCGGTCTCGATGAAAAGGCATGGCTGATCGGCGAAATCGACCAGATCGATAACGGAGAGCAGGTCGCGCTCATCGATTAAGTGAGGAAACCGTGAAGAAAAAGCTGCGCATAGGCGCTCTCGCTTCCGGCAGTGGAACCAACCTTCAGGCTATTATCGATCGTTGCGCCGATGGATCGATTGATGCGGAGATTGTTTTACTGGTCTGTAATAATCCGGAAGCCGGCTGTCTGCAAAGAGCAGAAAAGGCCGGCATAGAAAGCGTCGTTATTGATCATCGCAGTTTTTCTGTGAGAGCTGATTTTGACCGGGCGATTGTCAGTGCACTCAAAGATGCCGGGGTCGAACTTGTTGTGCTGGCCGGATTCATGCGGATCGTCACCGAAACAATTCTCGATGAATTTCCAAACCGGGTAATGAATATCCACCCGGCCCTGTTACCGGCATTCCCCGGGTTGAATGTACAGAAAAATGCGATCGAATATGGCGCCCGATTTTCCGGCTGCACCGTCCATTTTGTCGATGCCGGCGTCGATACCGGCCCGATCATTATTCAGGCGGTTGTGCCGATTCATGACAGCGACAGCGAAGAGACCCTTTCCGCCAGAATACTCGCCCGTGAGCACCAGATTTATCCACGGGCGATTCAGCTTTTTGCCGATGGGCGGCTTAAACTCGTTGATCGCAGGGTTATCATTGACCCTCCACTGGCTGAGGTTGAAGCCGACATCATTAATCCGCCCCTGGCCTGATACGCAAAATGAAACAACCACCACGCCAACCTGTTCTTGTCAGCGCCTGTCTTCTCGGGCTCGATACTCGCTACAATGGCGTCTGCAAGAAAAACATGAATGTCCTCAACGTTCTTGCCCCGGAAACGTGGACAATTATCCCGGTTTGCCCTGAGCAACTTGCCGGACTGCCAACACCGCGACCGGAGAGCGGATTTGCTGAAGGTGATGGCCAGGCTGTGTTGGCCGGCACCGGTAGCGTCACAAACTTGGACGGGAGAAAAATAACCGATTACTTCATCAAGGGAGCAGAACAGACACTGCAAATTGCCAGACTGAACAACTGCAAGCTGGCGATCCTGAAAGAACGAAGCCCCTCCTGCGGCGTCCATCAGATCTACCGGAACAGGAAGACGACGACCGGACAAGGGGTCACAACGGCCATGTTGAGCAACAACGGCATTACGGTATTCAATGAAGACGAACTGGACCGGTTCGTCAACAACAGCAACAGGAGTCATCAATAAATGCCGGCAGCAAATAAAACCGATAAAACTCATTATGATGTTATTGTTCTGGGGGATTCGCTGGCCGCCAGACTTACAGCCGCACTCTGCGCCAAAAAAGGTTGTCGAATTCTGACCGTACACGAGAATAAAGAACTTCCCGTCCCCTGGTTGACCTCATCATTTCTGCTTGAGCGGCTCCTCGATTTTCTCGATGGCCGCTCATGCAGTACAAAGCCGCTTCCGTTCCAGGTTATTACCCGTAACCAACGGATCGATTTCAACGGATCGAGCCCACTCAAAGATGAGTTACGCCGTGAACTTTTATCCGAACATTCTGAGGTTGCGACTTTTTTCGAGGATATCGAGTCCCTCGGCAACCAGCTGGAAGAACTGTTGTGGGAGTATGGTGGATTGCCTAAACCGGGGCTGGCAAACCGTTTCAATTTCCGCAAACGCTGCTTTCGCGCAGATATCCCGAAGCGGGTTTTTCGTCAGTCACTCCGTGACCGGCTTTCCCGGTTCACTGAACCGGGCGCGCGTAAAGTCCTGACATCCCTGTTCAGTGGATTTTCGTTTACCCCCGCAAACAGACTGACCCTGGCCGAGTGCGCGCTGATCTGGAGTGGTCTCGGGAGCAAAACCGGGGTCTTCAAAAACGGTCTCGAGGAGTTGCTGCACCATCGCTACAAACAGTTTCACGGTGATGAGATCGAACTGCATCGGCTGGCCCGGCTACGGAGCAGCAAAGACGGCTCCTGCAAACTTCTGTTTGATGATGACACGATTGCTACCGGTGACCATCTGGTCTTTGCTGACAGAGAGAAGATACACCTTTGCGAGGGGCTTTCGGCACCACCATCCGGTCGCATGACCCGAAGTCACCTGAGTGACAACATTGGCGGCCGGATATCACCCTTGCTCGCCGACCATCTGATCCTCGACGGTAAGCCACCCCTTAAAATCAGTATTACAAAAGACGACAACAATTCGCTCTGCCGGGTTGAAAATGCCATGCTTGGCGATCAGGGATTGACCTCACCTGAAAAGATAGAAAAAAGACTCGGGAAGCTCTTCCCGTTTATCAACCTTAATCTGCAACCGGTGGTACAGGATGCGGGTACCGATGTCACCATCCGCTCCGACGGACAATCAGCGTTGATGACCGCTTATGAAAAAATCGACTTCGACCATGGACGGAAATACCTCTGCTGCGCCGAGTCAGTGATACCTGAACTCGGAACCGTCGGAGATGTGCTGGTTGCCATCACAGTCACCAACAATCTGCTCGAAGCAACAGGCAAACCGCTTCTTTGATTTTCAGCAAAAGAAAAAGAAAAAAGCTTGCATTGTCACCTGAGTCATGGTAGAAAATCGCGTTCGAAACAACAGGAGGACAAGAGAATGGCCAAAGTTTGTGAAGTTTGTGGAAAAAAACCGATGACTGGGAATAATGTCAGTCATGCACATAACAAAACCAAAAAAGTGTTCAACCCGAACCTGCAGAAAATCCGGGCAGTTGACAACAAGGGTTCTGTTCGCGGCATGAAGGTTTGTACCCGCTGTATCCTTAGTGGGGCTGTGCAGAAAGCTGTCTGATTCGGTATAGATATCTCAAGAGAAGGCGGACCTGATTATCGGGCCCGCCTTTTTTTATGGTTCTTCGCAGATTAGAGTGAATACAACGTTAGACTCCTTCTTCAGCTTGCCCAGGACAGGCAAAAAAGTCAGGAGCCGGTCGTTCGATACCGGCGGTCTTGATTGATTGGATAAGAATACTGACCTGAATGCAGGAGACAGGAGAACCGCGCGGTCACGGCCGCGCACTCCGCCATACTCTTTTATTGAGCCATAAAAGAGTATGCAGAAAACGGCTCCCTTGCAGGGGGCTTTTGTTCTGTCTGAATTATTTCTGTTGAACAGTTCAATTCGGGAGTTTGCCTCGAGGCAAACACTGCACGTCTCCGTGGCGGTTACGGTCGGGCTACGGTTTGGTGATCGTGGTACCAGAGGGCGACCTCAAGAGCTCCACGGGTGAGTCAAGGGCTTTGCTTTTAAAGTTTTGAGACTTTTCCTGGTTTTCTCTGACAGCTGACAGCTTAAAACTTACAGCTGTCTTATATGTAAGACCGCCGAGCGAGCGGATTTTTAATCCGGTGTTCAGGTAACGATAGTGACTGCCGGATTGGAATCTGCGCAGTGAGGGAACCTGATCATCAGGCGGGCTCGCTGGGGTGTCGTTCTCTTGATTTATGCTTTCATGGTGCGAGTGGAAAAGTCTGGCGGTATTTGTGTGCGCACCATCTAATTCCCGATAAAACGCGATGAGCCTATTTTATTGCACTTTATTTCTGCCTCCCGCTCCAGGCAATCCATTCAATCTCGATCGATACCCCCTTCGGCAATCCGGCGACCTCAACACAGGCCCGCGCCGGAGCCGGCTCATCAAAATATCCGGCATAGACGTCATTAACGGTAGCAAAATCATCAAGATCGGTCAGGTATATCGTCGTTTTGACGACGTCTGAGGTGGTCAGTCCGGCCGCTTCGAGCACGGCCCGCATGTTTTGCATCACCTGCCTGGTTTGAACCTCAATCGCTCCGGTCACCACCTCGCCGTCCGGAGTCAACGGGATCTGGCCAGAGAAAAAAACAAACTCACCGGCCCTTATCCCTTGTGAGTAGGGGCCAATAGCCGCCGGTGCGGCCGTCGTCGCAATCTCTTCCATGCTCATTGCACCTCCTCTGGCGTCGATCAGGAATGCTTGATGCGCACCACCTTGTGCACACCGTTCAGTTTTTTTATTGATGAAATCACCTTGTTCAGGTGATCAACATCCCGAATGTCGATTTCGAAGTCGTTGATCGCCCCCTGATCCGGATTCGACTGCACGTGCGCGCTGAGGATGTTTGCCTCGTTATCGGTGATCGCCGATGAGATAGCAGCCAGCATGCCTTTCCTGTCGGCACAAACGATCCGGATAGTGACCGCCCGTGAGGCTTGCTTGCTGATGTCCCATTCAACTGAAATCCATCGATCCGGATCAGAATCGATAACATGCGGGCAGTCCGCCGTGTGGACGGTGACGCCGCGGCCGCGGGTAATAAAACCGGTAATCGGATCGCCCGGCACCGGATTACAACATTTGGCGAACCGGACCAGGATGTCGTCGACCCCCTGGATCTTGATTGCACTTTTCGGTTTCCTTCTGAGTTTATCAAGGACTTTCTCAAAACGACCGGCTTCGACATCTTCGGAAATCTTCTCCTTTGGCACAACCCGGTTGACGACCTGGCCAACGGTCACCTTGCCATAACCGACATTCGCAAGCAGATCATCAATTTTACCGAATCCCAGGTCAGCAAGAAGTTTTTTCTGAACGTCGCCGCTCAGCGCACGGTTCATGCTGTAACCGTGCTTGCGCAACTCTTTTTCCAGCAGGTTCTTGCCAAGGTCGATACTTTTTTCGCGCTGTTCGGCCTTGACCCACTGCCTGATTTTATTACGGGCCTTACTTGTCTTGACAAAGGCGAGCCAGTCTTTCGAAGGTGAGTGCTGCTTTGAAGTCAGGACTTCTACGATATCACCATTGTTGAGCGTTGTTCTTAATGGCACCATTCTGCCGTTGACCCTGGCACCGACACAACGATTGCCAACGTCGGTATGGATGATATAGGCAAAATCAACCGGGGTTGAACCTCGCGGCAATTCCTTGACATCGCCGCCGGGAGTAAATACATAGACCTCTTCCGGGAACAACTCGATCTTGACAGTATCGATGAATTCCTTGGAATCCTTGACCTCCTGCTGCCACTCGAGCATTTGCCTGAGCCAACGAAAGCCGCTGTCTTCCCGGGTGGTTGCGACCGACTTCCCCTCTTCCTTGTATTTCCAGTGCGCGGCAATCCCTTCTTCTGCAATCCGGTGCATCTCCTCGGTCCGAATCTGTACTTCAATCCTTCCGCCGTAGGGCCCGATAACCGTGGTATGAAGGGACTGGTACATATTTGCCTTCGGCATGGCGATATAATCCTTGAAACGTCCCGGAATCGGCTTCCAGGCCGCATGGATGATCCCGAGGACGGCATAACAATCACGAACCGAATCGACAATGACCCGAAAAGCGGTCAGGTCGTAAATCTGGTCAAAATCGAGTCCCTGACGAACCATTTTAAGATAGATCGAATAGAGATGTTTTGAACGGCCCGAGACCTCGGCCGTGATGTCATTTTCTGCCAGCATTTTATTGATGATGCCACGGATATCCTCGATATATGAATCCCGTTCTTTCTTCTGGCCGGCCGCCCGATTAACCAGATCTGCATAAAATTCCGGCTCTATGTAGCGAAAGGCAAGGTCTTCGAGATCACTTTTGACCCAACTGATACCGAGCCGATTCGCCAGCGGTGCAAAGATGTCCAGCGTTTCACGGGCGATCCGTTTACGCGTTGCTTCCGGCTGATGTTCAAGGGTCCGCATGTTGTGCAGCCGATCAGCGAGTTTAACGATAATTACCCGCAGATCACGGGCCATGGCAAGCAACATCTTGCGGAAGTTTTCGGCCTGTTTCTCTTCACTGGTCCGGAAGGTAATACGACCGATTTTGGTCACACCATCAACCAATCGGGCAATCTCCTCGCCGAACTCCTCTTTCAGTTGGTCGAAGGTGACATCGGTATCTTCGATTGTATCGTGGAGCAGACCGGTTGCTATGGTCGGAAGATCCATCTTGAGACCGACGAGAATCGATGAGACTTCAACCAGGTGAGTGAGAAAAGGTTCGCCGGAAAGGCGGGACTGGTCCGAATGGGCTTCCGCTGCACGGTTGAAAGCCCTGCGGATCAGATCAAGATCGGCATCAGGGTAAAGCTGCCGGATTTCTTTGAGGAGTTTGTCCAGAAGGACCATGGCAATTAGTAAACGGCCGGCACAATAACGCCGGTGTCAGGACACCGGCGCAGTATTTGATAGCGGCTGCAGTTAAAGTCAGTTCTTGCGGGAAGGAATATCGTATTCGATCTTGCCATCGGCAATTTCGCGTAACGCGAGAACAACTTTTTTGTTGCCAGATTTGTTCTCAATAAGAGGATAGGCTCCCTTGTACAACTGCTTGGTTCTTTTTGAAGCAATCATAACCAGAAGGAAGCGATTCGGAATCTGGTCAAGACAATCTTCTACGGTAATACGTGCCATTTTATAAAAACTCCTTTTTCTGGATCAATTCAGCATATCCTGCATCGCAGGAAGAATGAGGGTGGTTCGACATGATTCGGCAGACAGTATAGCCTTTAGCTGCTGCAATGCAAAGTCGAAATTATCGTTGACGACAATATAATCGTACCATTTCGCCTCCAGAACTTCCTGTCGGGCGTTTTCGATACGCCGAATTATGACCTCTTCCGGGTCGCTGTTGCGTTTTTCAAGCCGCTGTTGCAGCACGGCAAAATCCGGCGGCATAATAAAAATATAGACCCCGTTATCAAGACACTTTTTCAACTGCGCAGCGCCCTGGTAGTCGATATCAAGGAGGATATCCTTGCCGGACCGGCTCATTTCCTCGAGCCGGCGGATGCTCGTCCCGTAGTAATTTCCGTGAACCCTGGCCCACTCGGCAAACTCCCCCTCCTCTATTCTCTTCTCGAAGTCGGCAATATCCACGAAATGATAATCGACCCCATCCTTTTCGCCGGCGCGCATGGGCCGGGTCGTGTACGAAACCGAAAGCTGAAGATCGGGACTCGCCTCGAGAAGTGCCTTGCAGAGTGTAGTTTTACCGGCTCCCGATGGAGCCGAAACGACGAAGACAGACCCGGAGTTGGAGCCTGGGGACTGGGGGCTGAGGGCTGGTTTTTTAGGCATCAATATTCTTTCGTAAAGATTTCTGCAAACTTCTAATTCTCTTCCCAAGCCTATCAGCAAGACTCAAGGTTTTATCAGATTCAGATTCCGAAACATAAGCCAGTTTTTCAGCAATTGTCAAATGTGTCTCCAGTTCGGCCAATGACCCGAGGGATATGGCCAGAAAATGAAGAAATTCCTTCGTTGAAGTGCGAGCATGTCCTTCAGCAATATTCAGCAGGTACTGAAACTGATGCCCTTTGCATTTGACTACAAAGAGCGTAGCGCTCCTGATTTGGGAACTGTTTGGTCAATCTGTAAATTTGCATGACAAGATCGATTCCTTCGCTCCATACTTCCAGATCACGATAAGATTTCATGACTCCCCCCAAGAAGTAGAATAAATATATCTGTTGAATTTAACAAGATCCCAGCCCCTATACTCTAATAACGGCCTTATTCAATGTTCTGAATCTGTTCACGCACTTTTTCCAGCTCGGCTTTGGCGGCAACAACGAGCTGAGTCAGGTCGGCATCATTCGATTTCGAACCCATGGTATTCGCCTCGCGGTTCAGTTCCTGGGCAATGAAATCCATCTTGCGCCCGATCGGTTCATCGGAATCAAGAAGTGCTTCATACTGATCAAGATGACTGGAAAAACGGGCCAGTTCTTCGCTGATATCACAGCGATCAGCAAAAATTGCTATTTCCTGGGCGACACGCTGGGGATCGACGGCAACATCATCCGGCAATCGGGCGAGTCGTTCTTTCAGTTTTTCCTGCCACTCGTTAACAACCAGCGGTGCCCGGCCAGAAATATCCGCGAGCAGGCCTCTCAGATTACCGAGACGCATGGCAACATCAGCCTTCATCGCCTCACCCTCAGTCTGCCGCATCTGCTGCATAGCATCAAGGGCTGTTGCAAGTGCCTGCATGGTCAATTCCGGTAGTACCGAATCCTCGACTGAAATTTCCTTGACGCCTATAACGTCCTTCTGCCCGACCAAAAGCTCGAGCGGAATCTCGGTTGAAAGCCCATATTTTTCGGTCAGTGACTTGAATATTTCAACGTAAGAATCGGCCACCGCAAAATTGACTTCCGGAGCGCCCCCCGCAGCATCGTCCTGGCCCACCTGAACAAAAAGATCGACCTTGCCACGATTGACCACTTCCGACACCCGCTTCCTGATACCATTTTCGAGAGGCAACATAAAACGCGGAGCCTTCAGGGAGATATCACTGAAACGGTGATTAACGCTGCGGGCTTCCACTGATACTGAAAAACCGCCGCCCTCGGCTTCACCCTTGCCATATCCGGTCATACTTTTAAGCATAAAAATCCTTCACACTATGATTGTAGAGTGTTATCCAAGATATTCTCAGTCGCATCAATAAGCGTATCAAACGTCAATAAATCTTCGTCAGCCAAGTCAAGGAGCTGCTCGCTTCCGTAGCCGGTCCGAACCAGCATCGGAGTACACCCGGACGCACGGGCCGCATCAATATCGGCCATCTTGTCGCCGACCAGATATGAGCACTTCAAATCGACTCCGAGCTCATCAGCTGCCTGGGTAATCATTCCGGGCGCCGGCTTGCGACAGGCACAATCTATCCGATATTGGCCCTTACCCTCGGTTGGATGATGCGGGCAGACGTAAAATGCGTCGATTGCGGTCCCGATAGCAGCTAACTCTTTCTGGATATGCTGGTGCAGCCTTGTCACAGCCTCAAGCGAATAATAGCCGCGACCAATGCCGGACTGATTGGTGATGACAATGACCAGAAAACCGGCATCCTTCAGCCTCCGGATCGATTCCGGTGCTCCGGCAATAAACTCGAAGTCCTCAATTTTGTAAAGATAATGTTTCTCGACGTTAATTGTCCCGTCACGATCGAGGAACACTGCTGGTCTCAATGGCCGGCAATGTGGACTATTCATGCCCATATTGATCAAGGACTTTTTTTATAATATTGGTCGTCGACTTGCCCTCTTCAAAGGTGACCAACTCAACCCGGCCACCGTAGCTCTCGACAACATCCCTGCCGACAACATCTTCTACTGCGTAATCTTCACCCTTTGCCAGAATATCAGGCTTGATCGCGGCGATCAGCTCGTAAGGCGTATCTTCACTGAAGAGTACGACATGGTCAATACAGTCGAGTGCGGCCAGAATATGAGCTCGTTCATCTTCACAGATCAGGGGACGGTTCTTACCTTTGAGGCGTCGGATCGATTCATCAGAATTGAGACCAAGGACCAGCAGATCACCTAGTTTGCGTGCTTTTTGCAGATATTTGACATGGCCAACATGCAGCAGATCGAAGCAACCGTTGGTAAAGACGATTTTGCGCCCACCGGCCCGTTCCTGTTCGAGTATTTTAGCCAGAGCCGGAAGACCCTTGATCTTGCGATCTGAATCGGTGTGCCGTTGTCCGGCCGCTTCGAGAATTTCATCGGGTGATACCGTGGAAGCCCCGACCTTGCCGACGACGATGCCGGCAGCGACGTTGGCCAACCACGCCGCATCAGCAATATTCAGACCTGCGGCCAGACCGACCCCGAGAAGGGTCATCACCGTGTCACCGGCACCGGTCACATCATAGACCTCGCGCGCTTCGGCTGGCAGGTGAACCGCATCTCCCTCCGCCGAGAAGATACTGATCCCCTCTTCGCTTCGGGTCAAGGCCAGGTATTCAAGATCGAGATCTTGAATCAGTTGCTGTCCGGTGGCGAGGATCTCGCCTTCATCGGCCAGCGAACATCCGGTCGCCAGCATCAGTTCCTTGCGATTCGGGGTCAAAAGTGTCGCACCTCGATATCGGGAAAAGTCATGCCCCTTGGGGTCGACGATAACCGGCAGTTTTTTTTGCCGGCAGTGTGAAATAATTTCTGACAGAACCTTGGCGCTTAGCACACCCTTCTGATAATCGGAGAGCAACACCAGATCGACGTTATCGATTCTGTCAGCAACAACCTCGATCAGGGCGCTCTCGGAACCGGTATCAATCGCATCGCGGCTTTCACTGTCGATCCTAACGATCTGCTGATTGCTCGCCAGAACCCGGGTTTTGCGGCTGGTCAGCCGTCCGGCTTCGGTCAACACACCGGAGTCATCGAGTTCGCGCAAGGCCAGACGCTTGCGCAACAGACCTGCGTTATCGTCATCTCCAATAACGCTCGCCACCGAAACCTGGCAGCCGAGAGCGCGCAGGTTATTGACAACATTGCCGGCACCACCAAGCCGCAGATCACTCCGTTTCAAATCGATGACCTGAACCGGCGCTTCGGGGGAAATCCGTTCGGCGCTCCCCCACAGGTACTCGTCCAGCATCAGGTCGCCAACGACCAGAACCCGTAAAGAGGATAGTTTTTCAATCAAGGATTCAACATCGACTCGCTTCATAATCCTGCCTGTTCAATTTTTACCGGAGAAAGCCTGATCGACGATCCGGCAGAGCAGATGGACAAGAACGCCATGGGCTTCCTGAATATGGGGCGTCTGCTGCACCGCAACGATCAGTGGCAGATCAACCGCTGCGGCGATATCGCCACCGTCGCGGCCGAGCAGGCCGATGGTCCGGCACCCGTTTCCCCTTGCTGTTTTAACAGCCTGCAGCACATTCGGTGAATGGCCGCTGGTCGAGATGCCGATCACCACATCACCCTTGACCGCCAAAGCCTCGACCTGACGGGCAAAGACTGCCTCGTAACCGAAATCGTTACTGACTGCCGTCAGAATCGAGGAGTCGGTGGTCAGCGCCAGCGCCGGCAGTCCTGAGCGTTCAGCCTCAAAGCGCCCGACCAGTTCGGCTGCCAGGTGTTGGGCATCGGCCGCGGAGCCGCCATTGCCCATGACGAGAATTTTATGACCCTGCCTGAGGGTATCGACCAGCAACTTTCCGGCGCGGTCGATGTTATCGGCCATACCCTCAATCAGTCCGATCGCCTGGTTGTGTCCGGCAAGATACTGCTGAACTGTTTGATTCATATCCAAGCCTGCCCCCGACCGATTCCGTAGTAAGTGAAGCCTTCTTGTGCCATATAAGCCGGATCATAGATATTCCGACCATCGAAAATATTCGGTTGACGCATCGACTCTTTCATCCTGGCCAGGTCTGGACTGCGGAAATTTTTCCATTCGGTCAACACGGCCAGTGCATCGGCCCCCTGCAGGGCCGCATAATCTGATTCGACCAGGCTCAATTCAGGCCGGTCTCCGTAGATGCGGGCGGTCTCTTCCATAGCTTCTGGATCGTAGGCGCGAACCGTCGCTCCGGCCTGCCATAACTGCTCCATCAGGACCCGGCTCGGGGCTTCACGCATATCGTCGGTATTCGGCTTGAACGAAAGCCCCCACAGAGCTATCACTTTTCCGTTCAGGTCTCCTTTGAAATGAGCCTTGATCTTTTTGAAAAGGAGTTCCTTCTGCTCGGCATTGACCTGTTCGACAGCTTTCAGCAAATGAGCGTCATAATTATTCTGCGCGGCGGTTCGTCCGAGTGCTTGAACATCCTTGGGAAAACAGGAACCGCCATAGCCGGCGCCAGGATAGATAAACGAATAGCCGATGCGCGAATCGGAACCGATCCCCTGTCGCACCATTTCGATATCGGCCCCCACCCGCTCGGCGATGTTGGCGAGTTCGTTCATGAAACTGATTTTGGTTGCCAGCATCGCGTTCGAGGCGTACTTGGTCAATTCAGCCGAGCGGACATCCATGACCAGCATCCGGTCATGGTTCCGGTTGAACGGGGCATAAAGGGTCTTGAGCAGTTCGGCCGTCCGCGGGTTGTCGGTGCCGACAATAATCCGGTCCGGCTTCATGAAGTCGCCGATGGCATCCCCTTCCTTGAGAAATTCGGGATTGGAGACGACATCGAAATCGACACTCAGGCTTCGGGCATCGAGTTCCTGTCTGATGACCGCATCGACGGTATCGGCTGTTCCGACCGGAACGGTCGACTTGTCGACGATGATCCGGTAATCGGTCAGACGTTCGCCGATACTTTTGGCGACCGCCTTTACATACTGCAGATCAGCAGAGCCATCTTCATCCGGCGGTGTCCCGACGGCAATAAACTGGAACAGTCCGTGCTCGACCGCGGCATCGATATCGGTCGTGAAGGTGATACGACCGGCCTTCATGTTCTCTCCGATCATGTCCGACAGACCCGGCTCGTAGATCGGCACATCGCCGCGATTCAGCATCTCGATCTTGGCGGTGTCGACATCGACACAGAGGACATCGTTACCAGCATCGGCCAGGCAGGCCCCGGTGACCAGACCGACATAACCGGAACCAAAAATCGTAATCTTCAAAATCCAATCTCCGTACTAATAATTATTTTGGCAAACGGCATAAAGGTGTTAAATATACTACGAATTTTAATTGTCCACAACTTAAAGACATAAAGAAAACGTCCGTTGACAGGATTGACAATTAGCCTCTTGTTCCTTATGATTCGGACGCATTTAACCTTATCAATTAAGTGACAATTATGAAAATACTCAGCCTGACCGATACATATGATCGACCAGAAACTGAAATATACATCAGTTTAAAAAAATCCGGAATTGATATTGAGCTGCTCGTCCGACCAGAACCAGAGTATCCAAGAGTTCAAGAGGCAGGAATTAAGACAACTGACTTTTATGTCAATGGTCGATTTGACCTGAAGGCAATTATGGCACTCCGCAGGATTTTAAAAAAAGAAAAATACGACATCCTCCACGTCTGGAACAATCGGGCGGCATCGGTCGGAGTGCTTGCATCAATTGGCTTACCTGTAAAAATCATTGACTATCGGGGAATTGTAGGAAACGTCAGTTTTTTCAGTCCCAATTCCTGGATAACTTACTTCAACCCCAAAGTTAAAAAAGTTGTTTGCGTCGCCGATGCTATTCGTCGTTATTTTGTTCAAATGAACTTTCTCGGATTTAAGCTAAACCCGGAAAAGTTCAAGACCATCTACAAAGGCCACGACCAAAGTTGGTACACAAAAGATCCCGTTGATTTGAAACAATTCGGGATTCCTCAAGGATCCTTTGTCGTCGGATTCGCTGGCAGGGACCGACCGCGAAAAGGAATCGAAAATTTGGTTGAAGCCGTCAATCTACTTCCGGAGGATGTGGACATTCATCTTCTCCTGGTCGGTAAAATTCACCGCAGATCACTTTTGAAATTGATTGAGAGCAGCCCGCGTCGAGACAGTATTCACCTGGCAGGGTATCGCAATGACGCACCGGAAATCGCTGCAGCCTGCAGTACTTTTGCCTTGCCATCACTTAAAGGTGAAGGGTTTCCGCGCGCCGTGGTCGAAGCAATGTCCTACGGAACAGTCCCTATCGTCAGTGACCGAGGAGGCAATCCAGAATTACCCGTTGACGGCGTAAGTGGCTTTATCATTCCGGGAGGAAATTCAAAGGGGATGGCTGAGGCGATATTGAAACTTTACCACGACCCTGAATTGAGAAAAAAAATGGGAGCGGCCGCACGTCAGAGAATCATTGATAATTTCAACCATCAAAAAACTGTTGAAATCACAATTGATCTGTACAAAGAGGTTGTTTCGATGTGAGCGCTCTTTTCACCCATTTTCATAACCGGTCAGTAAAGCGTCCCAGTCATTTGGCCTGATATTAAGCTTTGGATTCTCATCTGCCAATTTATTCAAGGAACGTAACAATCGTTTTAGATTGGTATCTTGCCAGCGACCCGGTGCCCGTATCTCCCCTTTGTCGAAATCAAGGATATAAATATCCTGTTGACGGTCCAGCATGATGTTATGCGCATTGAGGTCAGCGTGATAAACACCACGCTGATGGAACCGTGCAACGCAGCGACCAATTTCGGCCCAGACCGCATCCGGTAGCGGACCTTGCGAAAGCGTCTCGGCCAGGGTCCGGGTTTCCGGAAGATATTCGGTGATCAGGGCCGCCCGGTAATACCCGCAACCGGGCCAGTAAGATGCGGCAACAGGACGCGGTACGGGGAATCCTTCCCGGAAAAGTTGATGCAGCAACTGCCATTCGGACCAGGAACGACATTTCTCACGATTCAAACCGAAATATTGATCATTGAGAACTTTACTGACCAGGCCGCCTCGACGATAATGGCGCAAGACCCAGGTCCGGTCCGGGAAACGGATGATACAGCTGGCACCACGACCACCAGTCGTCGCACCAATAACTCCTTGACCTTTGAGGCGTTCAACGTTAAAAAGGTCGGCCGATGGCGATTCGCACAATTCAGGATCGAACAGAATGTGGAACTGACCATCAATAACTATTTGAGGTTCGCTGCTTAATGACAATTTCCCTACCCTCTCCACCTGAAAGCATCTGCATTCTCAGGCTGTCGGCGCTCGGCGATGTCAGCCATGTCCTGCCGACCTTGAGGACCCTGCAGAAGACCTGGCCGGACTGTCGAATCACCTGGGTGATCGGTAAAACCGAACATGCACTGGTCGGTGACATCCCGGAAGTGGAGTTCATTGTCTTTGACAAAAGTAAAGGGGTCAAGGCTTATCTGCAACTCGCCAAGGATTTAAAAAGGCGCGAGTTTGACATTCTTCTGCACATGCAGGTCGCTCTGCGCGCCAGCCTGGCCAGCCTGCTGATCAAGGCACCGATCCGTCTCGGCTTCGACAAGTTCCGGGCCCGCAACGGCCAGGCCCTCTTCACCAATCACCAGATCGCAGCGGTTGAAAAGCAGCACGTTCTCGACAGCTTCCTCGAATTCCCGAAAGCGCTCGGCATTGAAGAGGCTGTCCTGGAATGGAATATTCCGATCCCGGAGCAGGCAGAACAAAAGGCAGCCGACCTGCTTCCGGCCGACAAGAAGATACTTGCCATCAACCCCTGCACCAGCAACCGCGCCCGCAACTGGCGCAACTGGAGCGTCGAGAATTACGCCTCGATCATCGGGCATGTCTTTGAGAAATACGGGATGATCACTGTGCTGACCGGCGGGCCTTCTAAAATGGAGGTTGATTACGCCGAAAGGATTGAAAGAGCGTCACGGCACAAGCCGATCAACCTGGTCGGAAAAACATCGGTCAAGGAACTACTGGCCGTGCTCAAACGGTCAGACCTGATGATCTCACCCGATACCGGCCCGGCCCACATGGCCAACGCTGTCGGCACCCCGGTTGTCGGCCTGTATGCGACCTCAAATCCTTATCGGACCGGGCCCTATAATTCGCTAGATATTACAATCAATAAGTATCCGGAAGCGCTAGATAAAGAGTCTGGCAAGTCGGTGGAAGATGTGCGTTGGGGGAAGCGGGTACGAAACCCGGAAGCGATGGAATTAATATCAAATAAGGATGTTATTTCAAATCTGAATAATATAGTTTTTAAAAATCAAACCGACGAAAATATTTCATAATATTTTTCTGCAGCGAATTTTTCGCTGAATTTATGATCGAGTAGAGAAATATATTTTTGCGGTTCACATAATGCGTCCTGGATTGCCTCGGTCAGTGCCTCTTCTTCAAGTGGAACAAGTGAAGGGGAATCCCCTCCTACAATCTCTTCTATTCCGCCCGGACAGTTTGTTGCAACAACTGGCACCCCCAAACTAGCTCCTTCCAAAACAACTGTAGGCAATGCTTCAAAATCGGAGGAAAGAACCAATAGACTTGCATTTTTTATGTAAGGATACGGGTTTTTCTGGAATCCGGCAAAAACGACTCTACCTTTAAGCCCCATATCCTGAGCCATTTCAAAGACACTTGACTGCAACTTACCCTCCCCAAGTAATACTAGTTTGGCGCAGGAATTGATTTTTGCGAAAGCTTTAAGCAACCTGTCATGTCTCTTTTCACGATTAAAGCGCCCTAAATGAAGAATGTACTTGCCTTCAATATTGATTTCATCCTTCTCAGCAAGTTTGAGCAGTTCATCTTGATTAATCGGATTGTAGATCACATATTTTGGAACATTCGACTTGAAATTTTCGCAAAAACTTTTGCATGCCCCCTGTGAAACAAAAACCAAAGGATGAGATCCATAAACGTTTTCCAGGTTTTTTTGAATAAAGAACTTTCTGATGATGTTTTTTCCCGAAAGTAATGATTCTCCATAGACACTGTGAATGATGTGAATGACGTTATGTCGACTTTTCGACATAACCTTATCAGCAAACATCATATTGGAGAGAACGATACAACCCTTCCCAAAATTATTCTCAATATAATCATCTACAGCAAAACAAATTTTCTTTCTGTAGGTAAGTCTTTTAAAACCTTTTTTACTGACTTTCTGAACTTCGTTAAGATAGTGAATCCGGCAGCCAGGATCTACTTCATGGGAAACACCCGAACTCAGCGTCACGATATGGCATTCATAGTCGAGATGCGATTCAAATACTTTATATAAATTCAGGACAGCCTTTTCCGCTCCCCCGCCGCTGAGATCAGGTAATACAAATATAATTTTCTTCATAGCCCGACATTCTTGACCAAAGTATGAAAAACCCTTTCATCCAGAGCCTTTTCACTTGCGCGCCAGTTATCAAAAACCTCGGCCATCCTTTCAGATTCATCATCCGCGATCAGTGTGAGTCGATTACAGAACTTCTCAAATCCCATCCCGGCAGTTGAATAAACCGAAATAATGTTGCATTTCGATTCGTTTCCAAAAATCAGCAACTCAAGAGGGATTTTACTTTCAACCATTTGCAAATCTGGAAAGGCTTCCTGATATCGGTTCATACTTTCACGTGGATGAACCTTGAAGGCAGGGCTAATTCCCTGGTTTTTCAAGAATTCAACAACCTTTCCATAAATCACCAGATCAAAATTTGAACCAGTTAAGTTGCCTGCTGTGATCGGTTGTGTTGCGATAATATAGAGGGTGCCTTCTTTTATGGCATCAGATTTCAAACCGAAAAATGAACTGCAAATACCGGAAACACGGGCAGGATTCAGGAAGTTAATTTTTTCCGTTTTTTCCCGGATTGCATCGGGAGCATTTTCAGGATTCAACAGATATATACGCTTACATCTTTTATCGTCTCCGATATAACGCTTTTTAAGTTTATGGCCGGTTAAAAAACGCCAAGTAGATTCCAAAGGTTTAAGTTGGACACCCGAGTAGTTAGAGATACCATCTTCGATTACCTCGTAATCGCGAAAGGCAAGCCTGAAAAGACGGGCAACCCTGCTTCTATCGTTGAAGAGAACCAATTTACTCGGCAACTGAGTCAAGCACAACTCTTGCGACAATGTGTTCAACAACCATTTCCGGTATCGTGAACGAAATGAAGAATTTGTTTTGATATTTAGAGAAGCCAGGAGGCGAAAGAAATGACCGACTGGGCTACCATCTACTAGTTTACGAATATTGTTACGATAAATAAAGTTGACCTGAACGTTTCGAGGCAACACTTTTTTATTGAATATCGAGGGATCAATATGCTGCTGATCAACAATCATCAATATGATGCTATTCACATCAGATTCTTCTGCAGCCCTCAATACTGAAAACATTAAATTTCGTATTGTAGAACAAATATAAAGGTTCATCATCAACCTGACTATATGATTCCATCGTGCTTAAACACTGTATTGAAATACCTGCAATCCTGTTCTGAAAACTCATATCCTTTTTGACAATATCCTGCAATAAAACACACCTTCAGAGTTCACCGATCAACAGAGGACCGATGCCAGTCTAATGCCTAACAAAAAACAGATACATTTCACTGCCATTTTTTTCAGATTTATTACTTGCCCACTCTTGACGTGCTTTTCGTTTCCAATAAATATCAACTGGCCCAGAAAACAGGTATAACGGTGAAATCAAGAAAAGCAGAAGATAGTGTCTCGTCTTTTTATCGTTTTTATTTAATAATTTCCTAATCTTCCTGGCGGGCGACCGCAGTTTATTAATCAAAAGTAAGCGTTTTCTTTCTTGCATCAATTGTTTTTTGGATGCGGCATCTTTTGCATTAGAAATATCTAAAAACTTGCGCACAAACTTTGAACTGGAGTCGGTAATCCATTCAATTGCACCAAAATACTGATTTGCATAATATTCTTTTTCAAGCTTGTAATTTCCCGGTCGACACAAGGCCTCAAATTGGTTTGTTGTAAGCCTGCGAAGATGTCCTTCATCTTCAAAAAAGAACCTGTTACCCAATTCCGGATTAATTCCATCATTGCGCAATAAACATATTCTATGTTCATAACTCCCAACATTGCCGCAGGGCAAAATATGAAACATAAAGCATTCCGGTTTCATAAACCCATTCATAAGTGAGAACACTTCTTCAAGGTCATAAACATGCTCGAAAACATGGTTGGAAAAAACAAAATCAAAGTAATCGTGATAATTCACTGACTCGTGTGATTTGAAAAAATTGCATTCGGGAAATCTCTTCCTGGCATTATTAACTGCCTCATCACTAATGTCAGTGCCAAACAAAGTCCACCCAGGAAGGGCCTGGAGCACAATATTTGTTAAGACACCATTACCGCATCCGAAATCGAGTGCTTTCCCGGTTTCAGGAAGATCTAAAGACTGTATTATTTCAGTTATTCTGGCCTTTCGCTCAACGGGCCACTCTCTTAAATAACCCTGTTCATACCGGGCATCATAAAATTTTTTAGACTGGTCTTGATTATTAATATTTGGAGTATCGAGTCCAGACATAACATTCCTTTATTGCTTTAAAAATTTTCAGTCGCGGCCAAACTATAATCTACAGTTAATGTTAACGTTGATTAAAATCTCAACATGTAGGTACTGATATTTTAGTAAAATGCAATAATTCAGCTATTGGGAACCAACAGCCACTCAGCTGGACAAAGATCTGATGTATCTAAATGAGACACATTAAACCAACGCTCCGGACGAACAACTATTTTATCAGGATTCCTTCCCAACCAAGCCCCCCACCAACTAAACGAACTATTTGCGATAATATGATGTTTACAATGCGCCATAAGAAACAAATCCTTGTATCCCATGTCATGGTTGTGATCGACATAAAATCCCTGGCCCTTTACTTTAATGTTTTGCTTAACCCACTCAATATCATCAGAAAAAAAACAATAGCATGGTGTCTCTATTGAATCTTCAATCGCCTGAAACGCACGTCTGTAATATTCTAAAGTGCAATGCCCATGCGCTTCAGCAATTTTCGGAGCTGTTACATAATCACCACGACGAACATGGACAGAAACCACATCAAGATTCCTGAATTCATCAATCAGATCCTGATTTATTTTACCGACAGGTTCTCTCGGAGAAAAGTCATTCAACAATTGAGGACGAATGTCTTTGAAATATTTTTCTGACTGCCAATAACCTTGCAGATAACTATTATTTCTTGCAGATAAAGCCTGTGGCTGAAAAGCAAATCCACGTTCTTTTATTAGATTGGGCGCTTTCAGAGAGAAACCTAATTTTCTTTTTGTTTTTGCAAGATTAAATTTAACCCCTCCGACTTCCTGAAACAATTCCATGAAAATATCTTGCGAAGTTCCTGTAGATGCGTCAATTGAGAAATGTTTCAGCTCATATTCCCTGAAGGTTGTATTAGGTATTTCAACACCGAGAGCAGAAGTATCAAGCATTAAACTGGTGCCATGCTTTAATGCCAACTTACGCCCCAAAGCATATTGAAACATCTGATTACCCAGACCGCCCATCAACTTAACTGCAATCATCTGGACCACCAGGCATGATATATTCTTTCACACTATTCCTCGCTATTAAGAGTTTGATTCAATGAACTTGTCTCTGCGATGAGCCACCATTTTATTAAACTCTTTAATGTCATAAACTTTTTTATCAGTATTAAAACGGCACAGTTTGGAGACCCAAAGCTTTACCATTTCACAAGTTACATTATCTTTTGAATTCAGGTCGGCCATTAACGCTAAATGAGTTTCCAACTCGGCCTCTGATATGTTCGGTACGAGCTCACGAACAAGTGTTTCGCGAATAATGTTTGCGTTAGCAGACTGGATATCAGCGTACTTTGTAGAAATTTGGTCTCGGTGCCGCCTGTAATACAGTAGAGGCCGGTTTAAAATATGAAGTTTCCCATATTGCATAATCCGAAACCAAAATGCATAGTCTTCACAGAATTCAAATTCGGGTTCATATTTCAAATTATTCTCAACAATTACACTTCTTCGAATAATCGAGGTTGGATTGCCTATAGGCGAGTTCCGAAGCATTAATACTCTGATTTTTTCATCCGGCACGTGGAAGTAATGACGCGATGAAAAAGTAGCTTTACCATTGATAAGTTTTCGATAATGGGTTCCACATGCGACGTATTCAGGATTTTTCTCCATAAAACGGAATTGGAGCTTTAATCTGTCCTTGTGACAAATATCATCAGCGTCCAAGCGACAGATGTACTTACCTTTACATTGTGTCAAACCATTATTTACGGAATCAATGATGCCCAAATTCCCCAGATTGTTGATTAGGCGAATACGGTCATCTTGAAAACTTGAGATAACCTTCTCAGTCCCATCTTCCGAACCATCATTGATAATAATGAATTCAAAATTTCTAAAACTTTGAGATAAGACACTTCCTATAGTTTCCTTTATAGTTTTTTCAGCATTAAATGCTGACATCAATACTGATATCGGTATCTTATATTCTGTCATTTTTGGCTTATTCATAGTTACTTCAATTACACATGATTAATATCTGCAAATTTTTGAACGTAAAAAGCATGATTATAAAAACAAACTAATACCGGATAGGTACTGATCAGATAGTATTCAAACTCTTACATTTAAAATTTTACGTACCAGTCATCAAACTGGGAGAGAGCTTCGAATTTTCTTTTGTAGCCATTACTAGTCAGCAACTCATAAATTTTATCTCGATCCTTTGTATAATTATGTTCGCAAGTAATGACTCGAAACTGATACCGATTAAAGTCAAAATTTTCCAATATTTCATACTCGCTGCCCTCAGTATCAATAGACAAGTAGTCGATTTCACTTGGAGCGTTATATGTTTCAAGCATATCTAAAAATGATATTGTTTCGACATCATATCTAACACCTGATTTACGGGACTCAGAATGCATATCTCCAGAAGAATAATTATCGATTGTCGAGAACTCTCCTATTTCAGTTTCGTTAAACTTAATTACTTCCCCAGATTTCGACCAGACACACTTCGTTTCAACCTTACAAGACCTATTACTATTTAGTTCGGCATGCCACTTTCTTGCTGGCTCAGCGACAATCCCATCCCACTGAAATTCTTTTTCCAGTAAGTAAGTATTGGATAATGTCAGCCCATTCGTGGCTCCAAACTCTACAAAGTATCCGTTCTTTTTAAAATTTAATTCACTCAAAACAAACAAGTCTTGTCTGATTTGCGACCGAGACTTATCTAATAGGTCGATACATGAACTTCGGGAATCAGAACGAATAGTCTTTAAAAACTCGAGAACCTGGAGGCAATCGGAGCTTTGCGCGGCATTTTGTATTCGCCTCTCAACGGATGATTTTCTCATCAATTTATAATCAAAAATTTTCTGTAAAATCTTTTTCATAAGTACGTCCTATCCAAGGTTATAAAAACCTTTCTAAATAAGCAATGTGACCATTTTCATTACTTCTTATCAATCGAATGAAACGTAGTTAAACCCCTCCCAGCTATCTCTAATAAAGAACAAATCCATTTGCCATAAAGAATTGTCGTATTTTCGATGGCATATATCTACTAAATCAATAACACGAAACCCTTTATCTGCGAGAAAAGCACAAAGCTCCCAAAATAGAAGAGCTTCGTCTGTAAATTTATAATTATACGCCTCAATAATTAACGCTGTTGTCCTTTCGAGAGTTTTACTAGCCCCTTCAAGAATACTTTTTTCATATCCATGCGTGTCCAGTTTCAAAAGAAAAGGTTCTTCACATTGCAATTTTGATACACTAGAATCAATTGAGGTCATATCCACCTCTATTGTTACATCTGTTTTTTTTGCAGATAATGCGCCACCAAATGGATCTGCCGCATGAAAAAAAGTTATTCCCTCAGAAGGGCCAACTGCCTTTTTCACTATGGTAGTGTTCTTGTATTGACTATTGAATGAATCTAAGGCCTCACCATGAACCGGTTGTGGTTCAAAAAGCACATAGTCTGCTTCTGGGAAAAAGTCCATACATTCTTTAGACCAACAACCGTTTGAAGCGCCGACGTCAAGAACTGTTTTGATATTGAAATTTTGAAGGCTCAACCATTCTATCCCTTTTTGACTGGTTGCACGAGGCAGCCTGCGCACCTCGTATCCTCTCGCTTTGAATAAGTACTTAATGAATTTATTCATTGGTGCTCCCTGCAATTCAAATATTTTAAAAATGACAAATGGTCACGTATGTATTTCCTCTGGATCTTTAAAATCAGTTATTCCAAAAATCATTACTACAATCGGGTTAAATCAAACACCCATCAAATACACTAACTTCTTTTGCTCTATTTTAATGCAAGATAGTTTGTCGTAACAAATTGCTCATATCTTTCACTATAATTAGTTATTGGTAATAAATATCCGGATGGGGTAATTCTGAATAACTTGTAATTTCTGCTACTAAAAAAATCCCAAAAATCCTTAAAAAAAGTTCTCGTGTCGATGTTGCATCCGCCGAATTCAAACATAACTGCAGATATCGTCTTTTCCTTGAATACATCAAGAGCACCTTGCAGAACATCAAGTTCATGACCTTCAACATCCATTTTCAATAAATCAATTCTCTCTATATTGTTTTCGGCACAATAAATATCAATAGTATTGATTTTGACTGTTTATGATTTATCAAACTCAATACCAAAGTGCAATAAATCCCGCTTTGTCAAAGAGGCAAGTCCTGAGCCGGATTCGTCATAATGCAATACAGCTTCTTCCTTTTTCTTTCCCATTCCAAAGTTATTTTTGACTACCCTGTTGTCCTCGCATGACGAAAGCAGTTTACTGAATGTCTCCTTGCTCGGCTCAAAACAATGAATCGAAAAATCTCTATCGCCCAGTTTATCAAGCGCTAAGCCTAAAAATTGACCTTTATTTGCACCGACATCAAAGATGCAGAACGGCTCTTCAAGCTTTGTCTTCAATAATTTAAAGACACTGAACTCTCCACTTGAACTGGCAGAACTTGCAGAGCCAATACCCATCAAGTTTTGACAGAATTTAACACGTTTTTCCAGAAAACTCTGTATCAGTCTATTCCCGGACAACTGAAATAATATTCTTTTTTTCAAATTCATTGAAATAGACCTTCCCTCTCTGTCACAAGAAAACTATAAGGACTCTTAAACATCACCCAATCGCTCGATACGTATTCGTCAAGGTAGTCACCAGACATTAACTTTATGATCCCCCGAAGTGACTCCACAGGACTCGTAAGATGATTCACGTACTATCTAACGGGTTATGTACAATAGTAAAATTCGTAACCTGCAATGGGCTGTTAGCGTTACCACATTTTGACCTGATTACCCTCTTGACGATCATCCAATACTCAAACCGTTATTAATACAGTTGTAATAATTGACAATTTATACTCTATTCCCTAATACAATTGAAACAAAGTCACTTCTGAGCGTCTGAGCTAAATTACCGTCAAATCAACGAAGATTAAACGGTAACAGTTTTTCTTCCCACTCATCTTCGTTCCATAAAATATGTTTATACATGGTAGCCCTATTAATTCTACCCATTTTCTTTGACATAGATCGACTTCTAAAAAACAAGTGTTTATTGATTAAATATAATATTTTCAGAAGAGTATAGTTTCGCCTAACGCTCCGATTACACGATTTCCTCATATCACTAATTGCACGCATCATTTCACTTATAGTCAATTCTTTGTTTAGTATTGCTCTATTGGAGTTATGTTTTCTATAACCACCTAAGACACAGCCAACAGAATATAAATCAGCATGTAGAAAGAAACGGCTCCAGAGTTCGCCATCTACCATTAATTTATAAGACTGATTAACGAATCCCCCTGTTTTTTCCCACAAAGACCGTTTCCAGAAAACCGATTCTTGCTGAATCCAATTATAATTCCCTAAAAGGTAATCATATATATTTTTATGAACATCAAAAGTGTGCGTCATCGCCCCTTTTTTATTCCAAGAAGTGGGTATACACATTATCCACTCGACATGCTCAAATTGATTGAAAATTTCAACAACAGCACTAAAAGACCATGGTGTATATTTATCGTCACTGTTAATCCACGCCATGATTTCACCAGACGATTGCGCAAACCCCTTATTCAGCGCATCGCCATGACCTTTATCTTTTTCACTCACCCAGTAATGCAACTGATCCTCATATTTTTTTATAATATCGACGGAACCGTCTGTACTGCCTCCATCAATAATAATATATTCCAGGTTTTCATATCCTTGACTCAAAACAGACAGAATCGTTTCCTCAAGATAATCGGCCTGATTATAAGATGGTGTAATGATCGATATTTTAGGTTGTTGCATTAAGACTCCCCTCAGATGTTCATAAAAATTTTTATACTAAAAACAACTAAAGGCTAAAATAGCCTAATCGCTTGCAGACCTTGTACTTCCGCAGCAGGTTGAGCGGTTTCTTCTTCAGATGTCCCAGCCCGCGCTCGATCAGACCATCGGCCGCATCGAGCACCCGTTCGCTCGACCTGCCGTCATGGTAAGGATGGATAAGGTCCGTATACTTCCTGATTTCCTCCATGATCTCCGGCGGTTGAGTCAATGCGTATTCAATCGATGCCTCGAGCTTTTCCGGGTCGTCAATATCGATCATGTGCGGCCCTGGCGCCTGGTTCCTGAAGGTTACGACAGGCTTCTGCTGTAGCATAAACTCGGACAGGATCGACGAGGTGTCGCAGACCATGACATCGGCAGCACGCAGCAGCGGGACGATATCGTCGGTATCGGGAAAATCGAGATATTCCCCCTGGATCGCCTTGTAGGAAGCCACTACTTCCGGGGCCATCTTCGGATGCAGGTTGATCAGCCATTGCCACTTGCCGGTTTTCGACAACCGGGTGATGGTCTCGAGCAGCGGCATGGCGCAGCTCATGCGCGGCGTGAAGGTCGATCCGAGCATCACCACCGGCCGGTCGTACTGCGGGATATCATCCCTTTGCCAATACATCGGGTCCATTTTCGGCCAGCCGGTCTCGACCACTTCGAAGTAGCCGTGTTTTTTCGCCAGTTCGTTGAACGGACCGGTCGTATCGGCTCCCTGGGTCACATAGAGATCGAAGAAACCGCGGATCCGGAAGTGCCCCTTGCTATCGGAGAACTTGTTGGCAATAAAGCCGTGGTTGACCTGGACCTTGATCCCGGGAAAGAAGTGCGGCACCCAGTTGCCGGGAACGAAAACGGCATCCGGTTTGTAGGCAAGTACCTCCTCGACCGACGACAGCAACCGCTCGTTTTCGGTGAGGTGTTCCGCCCCATCCTTCTCGAAAAACCAGGCGACCTCGGCGCCGCGCGCCCGGGCCGCCTTCTGCATCGGCCGGAGTATCCCGAGAGCATAGAGTTCCGAGACATACATCAGGTATCGCTTGTGGCTCATTTCAACATCTTCCCGTTTCCTCGAAGCTTTTCCATGCGATACAATGTCCACAAACCAGCATACTTGTTAAATGCTCCCTGGCTATACATAACGGCCATAATGAAGCCGACGCGGCCATCGAGAAAGCCTCCCCTCAGGATGTAAATTTGGATAAAAACCAAAATGCCCCTGACCGTTGCACCAACCAACCCGCCCTTTTTTCCTTTTTGGTATCGTTGTTGTGCACCAAGCCAGGCATAGTGGGCATTCTTGTACAATGTCTGGCCGAAATCCCGATGTGTAAAATGAAGTAAACGCCCCTTCATTTTTCCGGCTTTCCCTGGAGCGGTTATGACTGTTTCATGAACCATTGCATCGGTAAACCTTGCACCTTCACGTTTAAACAACCGCAAAGGGGCTCGAGCACTACGCCCATAATCGAGGCGCTTCCCAAAAATAGTCACCGCCCAGGGCAGAAAATAAGCGACTTCCTGAACATCCCGCGCCAACATGTCTTGAATTTCATCTTGAAGTTCGGGGGTCAATGCTTCATCTGCATCAATAGCCAGAACCCAGTCGCAACTGGCCTTTTCCAGAGCTCGCTGCTTCTGTTTGCCATAGCCAGGCCAATCAGTGACAAATACCTGTTCGGTATATTGTCTGGCAATCTCTACGGTCCGATCGTCGCTACCACTATCAAGGACGATTATTTCATCGGCCAGATCTTTGACCGAATCGAGGCAGACTGGAAGACGGTCCTCTTCGTTCTTGGTGATAATAGTTACCGATAATGTCTGTCGAACAGAAGAGTTATTCATTCATTTCCATCCAATATAGAATGATGGTTATTTTTTGGCCCAAAGAACGTTTTCATTTTTTTGAACTTGATCCAGATATCCCCGATCAGTCACAGTCAGGCCATTGCTTGAAAAAAGGTGTGGTTCGTATTCATAATCATACATAAAGTCGAGGAACTCATCCGGAGAGACCCCGGCCTGCCTCATGAAATGCGGAGAAAATTCAGCCATGATCAATGGGCACACCCCTAAAAGCGCTTTGGCTCCCTGCAGGACTTGAAATTCATAACCTTCCGTGTCGATCTTGATCAAACGAGGAAAAAGTTCGGGAGAAGTATTTTTATTCCAGTAATCATCAAGGACAACTGTACTGATTTAGATAGAGTCTCCATCATTGATTGGCAACAAGGAATGACGACCAAGGTTACGGTTAGAGTATCGATATAACCTTTTCGTCCCTTCCTCATTCGATAAAGCATATTTTTCAGCCTTTATCCTACGACAATTGTTCAACTGAATGTTCTGGCAGAATAGATCGTAGTTCATATCATCTGGTTCAAATGAAAAGACTTTCTTACAGGAAGGATGATATTTATCAACGAGAACCGAGTACCAGCCAATATTTGCACCGATATCTATAAAAACATCATTTTCCTTGAATTCGACTCCCTTTAAAAACCACCTGGTTATTTCCGGTTCATAAATCCCCCTCTTGAAAATCGACCTTCCGACCACATCAAAAGCAGCGATATTAAATGCCAAGTTCAAGTCGGGAGCACAAGCCCTGAGTCTTTTTTTTCTCAAAACCTGTGTCTGAATTAAATAACTAAGAGATTTCAGCATCACTTATTATCCATTAATCTCGAACGCTTCATCCACCAGCATCACCGGGATACCGTCACGAATCGGGTAAGATAAATTGCATTGGTTACAGTTGATCTTTTCATCTTTTGCACTGTATTCGACATCTCCCTTGCACTTCGGGCATGCAAGAATATCGAGCAGGGATTGATCGAGCATCAGTTTCTCCTTGTGATACATGATGGTGTCATCGATGACAGATTCAAGTGATTCCAGACCCTCGACAACATCGAGTTCGAGCGGAATAGACCAGCAGTCGCACGGTAACTTGGCATTGCCCAACTTGACAAGGTCTTTTTCCGTAGTGATCAGGGCATCGCAGCGTGAAGCGAGACCATGCAACTGAGTCAGTTCCGAGGTGCCATACACGGCATGGTCACTGAAAACCAATGTTTTGATCGGTGTAACGCCGCTTGATTCCAACGACTGGAAAAATGAATCTGGGTTGGCGATGCCGGCAAAGGCGCCGATTCGGCCGTGTTTAAGTTTTTCCAACTCAAGCTGTTCGCCATCGAGGTTCGTTACCTTGTCAGACAATTTGTAGTTGATCCTCAATACCGTCTTGTCACCGAAGCTAAATTCCTCGTCGCCACGGCTGCGCGTCAGCAGAACCAGATCGGCACGATCAATTGCCGAGGGAAATTCTCGCAATAACCCGAACGGCAGCGGAAAGCCGTTGGTGAAGGGTTTCCGTGCATCGAGCAGGGCGATATCGAGATCGCGATGAACCTTCAGGTGCTGGAATCCGTCATCAAGCAGGATAATATCGGCACCACATTCATAGACGGCATGCCGGATGGCACGCCGCCGGTCAGCCGAGACGATGACGATCGCCTGCGGGTTTCGCCGGGCCAGAAGGACCGGTTCATCGCCGCCCTCTGTTGCCGAAACAAGCGCCCCTTTTCCCGAGGAAACGACAACCAGTGGCGCCCGGCCACTTCTACCGTAACCCCGACTGACTACCGCAACAGTCTTTTTCTTTTTGAGCAGGGACTTGACAAGAAGATCTGTTACCGGAGTTTTGCCGGTGCCGCCGACCGCCAGATTGCCGATGGAGATCACAGGGACAGGCGACCGATAAGAGCGCAACCAGCCGGAGCGATAGAGTGCGACCCTTATTTTTGTCAGGAATCCGTATATTACAGCCAAGGGGAAAAACAGGATATACGCAAGATACTCGAGTAAGGCAGACGGTCCAGTTTCAACCAGACGCCGGTGCCATCGTTCGATATTCATACCCGGCCCCCCAGTATCTGCCCGACCAGCTCAACGGTCCTGACCGTCGCCCCGGAATGTTCGGCGAACAGTTTGCCGCCGAGTGCCCCCATATCACGACGCTCGTCATCGTTCTCCATTAACTCTTTAACTGTTTCAGCGAGGGTCCCTTTTTCGACCTGCCTGCCCCCACCGGTCGCAATGAGAAGCTTACTGATAGCTTTAAAGTTCTGCATATAAGGCCCGAATATGACGGGTTTATTCATCAGGCTTGCTTCTAATATATTGTGCCCGCCGATTGGAACCAGACTGCCGCCGACAAAAACAAGATCAGCACAGGAATAGAATTTAAGCATTTCGCCAAGGGTGTCACCAACCAGAATTTCGCCAGTTTTCAGCTGACTGGAAGACGAATCGATTTCTGAACGGAGACGGCAGGAGAAATTCCTTTTACCAATGAGTTCAGAGATCGGCTTTGCCCGATCCGGATACCGCGGGACCAGGACAAGGATAAGTTTCAACCCTGCATTAAGAAGTGTCGAGTAGGCATCAAGAATCAACTCCTCCTCACCCTGCCGGGTACTGCCGGCGACCCAGACCGGCACCCCGTCCGGCAATCTGTATTTCTTTTTATGTTCCGTGACTTCAGCGACGGAAAAATCGGGCGCCGGCAGGTCAAACTTTAGATTTCCGGTGATCGTGACCTGCTTTGAGGCAGCCCCAAGCCGAATGATCCGCAGCTCATCCTGTCGACTCTGCATACAGAAACGGGTGAACATTTTCAACAGTGGCTGCAGGAGCGGCCGAATCAGCCAGTAACGGGGAAACGATTTATCCGATATTCGCCCATTGACCATCATGACCGGGATATTTAATTCATACAGTTTGCGGATAAAATTCGGCCAGATTTCGGTTTCGACCAGCAGGACGACATCCGGCTTGATCTGCTTGAGGGCATGTTGAACGATAAAGGAGAGGTCATAGGGAAGGAAAATACAGAGATCAGCTTCTTCGATCTCATCGGCAGTCATTCGCCCGGTATAGGTGAGACTGGAGAGCACAATTGCGCTATCGGGAAACTGTTTGCGCAGCTCGCGCAACAGAGGAATGCTGGCCCGGGTCTCTCCGACCGAAACCGCATGCACCCAGATAACCTTGCGTCCCTGAAGGCTTTGAAGCCTTTCACTCTTATAGAGCCCAAAACGCTCGCCAAAACCCCGCCACAAGTTGCCGTAACGGAGACCTTTCAACAAACCGTAAGGTGCAAGGATAAATGCTGCTAAAAAGAGAACTATGTCATACAGCCGAAAGACCATACTCCTCCAGTTTGGCCGCAGCACGCTTGTCATTCTCAAGCATCGCGGTCTCGATCCGACTCAGGAAATGCTCAAGGTCTTCATCCGGCTGATGATAAAGCGGTTCACCAAACGAGTAGACCGCCCGGCCAAATGGATAAGGAAAGAGGAATCTGTCCCAGGACGAGAAACGGAACCCGCGACTGACGGCAAGCGAAAACGGTACAACTCCCCTTCCGGACATCTTGCCGAGTTGAGCGACCCCCATCTTGGCAACCTGGCGCGGCCCGCGGGGGCCGTCCGGAGTAAACACAAGATCAACCGGTTCGCGAGAAATCCGCACCATTTCCCGCAATGCCCCCTTACCGCCCCGGCTTGAGGATCCACGGACCGCACCGAAACCCAGAAAATACATGACCCGGGCGATCAATTCACCATCCTTTGACTGGCTGATAAGAATTCTGGTATCGGTTTTATACGCACGATCAGCGCCCCTGTAACCAGGTCCGGTCAACAAAATAAGCTCATGCCAGAGCGCGATAATAAGATTATCATCCTGCTTCCATATCTTGCGTGGATGCTCGACACCGAGATAGTCAACCCTTAAGCATAAATAAATAAAACGGATCACCGCCGCCATAACAAATGGGAACAACGTGAACAGAAACCAGTTGTTGTACTCTTTATTCTTCATTATCACCCTGGAATTGCATGGTGTAGAGTCGCTGATAAAGTCCGTCGTGTTCAATTAACTCTTCATGTCGTCCCTGCTCGACGATCCGCCCTTTATCGAGGACGAGAATCTTGTCGGCATGCATAATCGTTGACAGGCGATGGGCAATCACCAGCGTTGTCCGGTTCTGCATCAAATTCTGCAGTGCTTTTTGCACCATCGACTCGCTCTCGGTATCAAGCGCACTGGTCGCTTCATCAAGTATCAGTATCGGCGCGTCGCGCAGAATGGCCCGGGCGATGCATATCCGCTGGCGCTGCCCGCCGGACAAACGAACGCCCCGGTCCCCGATAACCGTCTCCAGCCCTTCCGGCAATTGCTTAATGAACTCCGTGGCAAAGGCCTGGTCGATGGCGTCGGACAACTGTTTATCGTCGACATCAACGCTGCCGTAGCAGATATTGCCGCGAATCGATTCGTTAAAAAGAAAGGTTTCCTGGTCAACCAGGGCCAGGTTCGCTCGCAAACTGTCAAGAGTGACGTCGCGAATATCATTGTCATCAATCCGTACTGAACCGCCCGTGACATCATAAAAACGGTTGAGCAGACCTGCGACTGTCGTTTTGCCGGCACCGCTCGATCCGACCAGGGCAACAACCTCACCCGGCGCCGCCGAGAAAGAAAAATCAGTCAGGACATTTTCATCACCATAACTGAAATCGACATGATCGAATTGAACCTCGCCTTTAACTCGAGATAGCTCAATCGCGTCGGGATGATCAATAATCTCGGCCTGTTCACCCTTCAGTTCGAAGACCCTCTCAGCCGCTCCGATTGCCTGCTGGGCCCGATTATAGAGTTGCGAAAGCCTTTTGCTCGGGCCGTACATATACATCACCGCGATCAGGATTGAAAAGAGTTCGCCCTGAGTCATGTGTCCGGAAAAAACCCTGTTGAGACCGTACCAGAGAACACCGGCCGCACCGAACGCCAGCATGATTTCCATAACCGGCGATGTGGCGGCGCCGTACTTGATCACCTTGCGAAAGAATGAATAAAAAGAGATATTTTCATCCTTGAACTTTCCCATCTCGGTTTCTTCAGTACCAAACGCTTTGACCACCTTGATTCCAGAGAGTGACTGCTGTAAAACGGTTGTTAGCTCACCCAAAACTACTTGTCCTTTTTTTGAGTAGTTCTTGATGCGACGACCGATCACGGCGGCCGGCCAGGCTGACAAGGGCAAAACCGTAAAAGCGATCAACGCCATTTTCCAGTCGGTATAAAAGGCTAAAGCCGTCAATGCGATCAGCGACAAAGATTCTCGCATAAACCCGACGAGAACTTCTGCAACGGAGGCCTGCATAAGGGCAATGTCACTCATAATCCGCGACATCACTGTACCGGAAGGAACCTTTGTGAAATAGCGCATTGACAAAGACATTGTATGGCCGAAGAGTTCATTGCGCAAATCGAGCATCACCAATTGGCCGGTCGTTCGGATAAAATACTCCTGAACATATCGAGTTAACCCCTTGAAAGCCGAGAGTCCGATGACGACAACTGGCACAAGACTCAACAAATCGGTGCGTCCCTGAACAACAATCCAGTCGATAAACGGTTCAACAAGTTTGGCAGTTGCCGCATTCGATGCGGCAATCCCAATCGAAGCAATGATCGAGAGTACCAGTCGAAACCTGTAAGGCCTGACGTACGTCAGCATTTTTTTATAAGTTTGCCAGTCCAAATTACCTGCTTTCCTGTTTACCCTGACTCATCTCCGAAGCAATCCGGGCAACCTTCCCGGAACATCCAGCATCACCCATCAATTCCCTGACTTCGCGCAAGCCGTCACAAAGTCTTTGATTATAATCAGTATTTTCCAGAATTTGCAAAATTTCCTTGTACAGGTGTTCCGGAACGACTTCGTCCTGGAGATATTCCTTAACGACTTCGCGACCGGCAATGATATTAACCAGGGAAACATGCGGGATCTTGACGACCCGCTTGCCGATGGCGTATGTCAGTGGATGAACCCGGTTGATCACGAGCAGCGGTGTACCGGTCAAAGCTATTTGCAGGGTGACGGTGCCCGAAACCGCAAGGACAACATCGCAGGCGTTTGCAATGTCATAGATATTTTCATTGAGGACGTGAATCGGAAGTCCGGATGCCGCAACCCGGGCACGGATATCATCTTCAGGCAGCGAACTGGCGAGCGGCAGCAGGAACTGACAGCCTGCGTACCGTTCCTTCAGTAAACGTGCAGTTGCCAGAATGTCATCGAAATTATACCTGACTTCACTGTTACGGCTGCCCGGGAACAGACCTATCACCTTGCCGGCCCGGTCGATACCATGCTGCCTGCAGAATGAATCGGTGTCGGTCGTATAGCTGAACTCATCGAGAAGGGGATTGCCGACATAATCGACTTTGACCGACATGCCGGCATAGTACGGCGGCTCAAACGGGAAGATAACCGCTAACCGGTCGACGGTTTCCCCGATTTTTTTGGCCCGGCCCTCTTTCCAGGCCCAGACCTTGGGGGCGATATAATAAAGAACCGGAACACCGGCGCTGTGAGCAGCCCTGGCAACACGCATATTGAATCCGGGAAAGTCAATCAGCAGGACAACATCCGGTTTCTCGTTTGCGATGATATGCCGGATCCGTTTAAGCACTTTCCGGATAGCCCTGAGTTTGCCGAAAACCTCAAACACTCCGAAAACCGAGATTTCTTCCATCGGCACCAGGATGTCGCAACCGGCTTCCTGCATTTTACGTCCCCCGACACCAAAAAACGATAGCCCGGGATCAACCTCCCGGGCTGCGCGAATCAGGTTCGCCCCATGCAGATCTCCGGAGGCTTCTCCGGAAATGATCAGGATACGGCGCTGCTTCAGATGTTCTTCCATAAAACTCTTGTCCGGCTGTTAACGGGCGATGCCTCTATCGCTCCCCCTGATAAAATCGGTAAAAACCTTGACTTCATCAAATGAGCCCTGTTCAGCATCTATTTTTTCGAGTGCCTGTTCAAGCTTCAGATCGGAGCGGTACAGGATCTTGTAGGCATTCTTGATCGCCCGGACCGCTTCTTTTGAAAAACCTCGACGGGCCAACCCGATCGAATTGATCCCGGACGGCCGGGCCCGGTCACCCTGGGCATTGATGTATGGCGGCAGATCCTGAACGACGATTGCACCGCCACTGACCATGCAATGCGCCCCGATCTTGACAAACTGATGATAACCGGACAATCCGCCGAGAATGGCATAATCACCGACTTCAACGTGGCCGGCAAGGGTTGCGCAGTTCGCCATGACGATATGATCACCGACCCGGCAGTCGTGCGCAACATGTGCATAGACCATGAACAGATTATCGCTGCCGACAATCGTTTCACCGCCGCCGTCTTCAGTCCCGCGGTGCATTGTTACAAATTCACGAATCGAGTTACGATCTCCGATCGTCAGAGACGATTGCTCACCCCGGAACTTTAAATCCTGCGGAATCGCTCCGATTGAAGCTGCCTGACCGATGTAATTATCCTTGCCGATATCGGTCCAGCCGTCAACCACTGTATGTGGGCCAATGGTTGTGCCATCGCCGATTCGGACGTTCTCACCGACAACGGCATAGGGACCGATCGTGACATTGTCGCCAATCGTTGCGTTCGGATGAACAATTGCCGTTTGATGTATCATTATTTCTTCTCCCCGCGATCGACAAATGTCGCCTTCAATTCAGCTTCGGCAACCAGGGTAGAACCGACAAACGACTTGCCGGTGAAGGTGTAAATCCCGCGCCGGAAATTAACAACCTCGACCTCCATGCGCAGGATATCCCCCGGAACGACCGGCTTGCGGAACCGCGCCTTGTCGATACCGACAAAATAAGTAATCGGATCTTCGCCATGATCATGACTCAATTGGCCCAGAATCCCTCCGACCTGGGCCATTGCTTCGACAATCAGCACACCCGGCATCACCGGATGTCCGGGAAAGTGTCCCTGAAAAAAAGGCTCATTGATCGTTACATTCTTTATCCCGACAATTTTTTTACCTTCAACAACCTCGGCGATACTGTCAACCAGCAAAAATGGATAACGATGCGGCAGCATCTCCATGATCTCTTTAATCCCGTAAACCATGGCTCATCAATCCCTTTCAATCCTGTTTTCCAACTCTTCGATTTTCTTCCTCAGACGGCTGAGCTCTCTGCGCATCTCCGGTAACCTGGCAAATGAAGTACTCGCCTTGAGCCAATCCTTGTGCTCCATCGTCGGAAATCCGGCAATGTACTGGCCCCCTTCAACGTCGGTCGAAACCGATCCGCGGGCGACGACTGTAACATTGTCCCCGACCTTGACATGCCCGATCGCTCCGGACTGGCCACCAAACGTGCAATGTTTGCCGATGACGGTACTGCCGGCTATTGCAACATGGGCAACCAGAATTGAATTTTCGCCGATCTCGACATTATGGCCAACCTGAACACCATTATCAATTTTCGTTCCCTGCCTGATCAGGGTCTCGCCGAGAGCGGCGCGATCAACGCAGCTGCAGGAACCGATTTCCACGTCATCTTCCAATACGACAATACCGACCTGCGGAATCTTGTAATACTTCTCCCCGTCCGGAGCGAAACCGAATCCGTCCGAGCCGATAACAGCATTCGGCTGCAGAATAACCCGGTTGCCGATCCGGCATTCCTCGCGGATAACAACCCCGGGATGAAGGAGACAATCCTCACCGATGGTCACTCCGGCGCCGAGCACAACTCCCGGGGCAAGAAAACTCCCCTTGCCGATCGATACCTTCTCACCAACGTAACACCCCGGGGAAATGGTGACTTCCTCGGCGATGACAGCTGACCCGGAAACATGAGCAGCTTCCGCTATCCCCTGACAGACCCTCGGTTCAACCGCCATATAGGTCAATACCTTGGCGAAGGCGAGATAGGGTGAGGCCACTTCGATTCGGGCAAGCGAACCGTCATAACCTAAATCAGGGTTGACGATCACGGCCGATGCATCGGTCGATTCGAGAGCTGCAATATATTTGGGATTGGCGACAAAGGTAATGTCCCCTTGAGCGGCCAGGTTGATCGGTGCGACCCGATTCAATATCAGGGCGCCATCACCAACAGCCGTCCCGCCAACCAGCTCGGCCAACTCGGCCAATGTTGCTTTTTTATAGTCTTTCTTCAACATCTAATTACTTGGCACTATCCGATGCCGCAATCAGCTTGTCGGTCAGATCGATCGATTCGGCACCATAAATGACGCCGCCGCTGCCACGTTCAAGGAGAAGGTCGTATCCCTCTTTTTCAGCGATCGACTTCGCCAGCTCAAGCAGGTTTTCAACAATCTGGTTGGTATACTGGGCGTCAAGCTGCTGCAACTCTTCCTGGCGATCCTTGGTGAAGCGCTGGAAATCCTTGAGCTTCTGCTGGTAGTCACGCTCCTTGCCAGCCCGGGCTTCGGCCGAAAGGAGGGCCGCCTGCTTTTCTAGCTCATCTTTCAGAGCCTTCAGCTCAGTCTGCTGCTTTTCAATTTTCCCTTCAAACTCCTTGACCTTGTCAGTGATGCGCGACTTCGCATCTTTCCCGGCCTGGGAAAGATTCAGAGCTTTCTGCAAGTCGACAAAAGCAATTTCGGTGGCGTCGGCGATTGCCGGCGCTACGGTCAAAGCAATCATAACCAGAACAAACACTACAACTTTCTTCATTGGGTAAAACCTCCTGTTCATTTTTATTCTGCTATCAGAAGAATCGTCCGATAGAAAATTCGAGTTCCGTATCTTTTTCATCCTGCAGCGGATCGAGGTTCCGTCCCCATTCGAGACGGAGCGGTCCGAGCGGACTCAGCCAGCGGATTCCACCGCCAACACTGTAACGCATACTTTCAAAAAAATTCTCATCTTGCAACCATGCATTTCCGGTATCAAAAAAGAAAAGGCCTTTCAATCCGGCATCCTTGGCCAGAGGGAAAATGTACTCCAGGTTAAAATAAGCTTCTTTTTCACCACCGATATACTCATACTCCTGATTCGCCGAGAGGACCTCTCCACTCACCGGATCGACGACCGTCGACACGCGGCGCACTCGCGGCCCAACCTTGCGACTCTTGAAGCCACGGATTGTCCGAATTCCGCCGAGATAGAAACGCTCACTCAGCGGAATATCCTGGTCATCGACTTCAAACATCTGCCCGATCTGACCATGGATCATGAAAACGGTATCCCATATCAACGGAAAGAAATGACGATGATCGAGAATCACCCGGGAAAACTTCTCGTCGCCCCCGATGCCGGCATATTCAACCGATAACTCCGATTTCGATCCCATTGACGGGTCAAGACTGTAGTCGGTCGTGTCACGCGAAATCGAAGCAAAAATCGATGACAGGGTTGTGTCTCCGGCCTGATCCTGGATCAACGAGGAAGACAGGGGATCAATATCATAAATGGTTTTCTCTTCATAGCGGTAGATAAAGAATGCCCGCATGTTCCTGGCGACCGGAAAACCGAACTTGATATCACCGCCGGTTTTTTTCTCGCTATACTCGGTCCATTCCCGCTCCGTCTTGTAGAGATCGAAGCCGAGAGTCAGATTCATATCGAGAAAATAGGGATCGACCAGCCCGACCTGGTAAACCGTACTCGATCCGCCATAAGCACCCGACAAATTCAACTTGTATCCCCTGCCGAGAAAATTGGACTGCGAGACCGATCCCTGGGCGATCAACTTGTCGACCGAAGAGTAGCCGAGACCAATGCTGAATGTACCTGTCGGTTTTTCACGCAGATCAATATCGATATTCATGACGCTGTCGTCATCACCCTTGCTGGTGTTAAGATTGATCTCCTCGAAATATCCGAGGTTATTGATCCGGCGACGGCTTTCATCAAGCTCTCGCGAACTGTAAATGTCGCCTTCGCTGAGCACGACTTCACGCCTGACAACCTTGTCAATCGTCTTGGTATTACCGCGAATATTAATGCGCCCAATCGCTACCTCGACCCCTTTCTCGATCCGATATTTGATGTTGATGCTGTTCTGCCCGGGTACGGAACTGGTCATCGGCGCCACATTGACATAGGCATAACCACGATCAGTGTAATAATTGTTGAGGGCGAGCATACTGTCGCGTAATTTTTCGCGGGAGAAGGTATCCCCTTTTTGCAGTTTTGAGAGTTCCAGCAGCTCACTTTCATCGGTAATCAGGTCGCCGGCAAGACTGACATCACCGACGGAGAACTTTTCTCCTTCGATAATCTGGATGAAGATGTCGAGATATTTATCATCCTCGACCAGGCTGACATAAGGTTGCTTGACCTTGACCTCGATGTATCCTTCGTTGAAGTACATATCCTTGATAATTTCAAGATCGGTCTGCAGCAGTTCTTCGTTATAGGCACCGGTATCAGTCAACCACGACATGAAAGTCCGCTCTTTGGTCTGGATCGACTTGCGCAGTTTGCGGTCCGAGAAGACACTGTTCCCTTCAAAACGGATCCGATCTATCAGAACTTTCGGAACTTCTTCGATCTCGAAGGTCAGCGTCGCCTCATTCTTTTTATTGACGTCAAGGACCGGTTTGATTTTGGCGGCATGGTAGCCTTTTTCGATATAAGCGGCTTCAAGCTCACGGACCGATTGAGCAGCGACTTTCGGATTGTAGATATCCGGGGTCTTGACTGTTACCAGTGGGCTCAGCTTGCTTCGGTTAATCGCTTCGTTGCCGGTGAATTTGACCCGGCGAACAAGCGGCCGCTCGACGACCCTGAAAACCAGCACCGACTCACCTTCCAATGTCAAAAGTTCTGCGGCAACGTCATCAAATTTGCCAAGTTTGAAGATTTCCTTCAGGTCGCGATCAATCGCATCACGAGAAACGGCGGTACCCGGCTTGACGGAAAGGACCGCAAGGATCGGGTTTTCATCAAGCCGCTGATTACCTTCAATGACAATCCGGTCAAAGGTAACGGTATTTGCGGCAACCGGCAGGACCGACAGAACAACAAGCAGGAGAGTCAATGTAAAAAGACGTAACAACATAAGGGCAGTCCGGTTCATTCTTGATTTAATTGCAGGCAAAACGGCCATCTTCCATGGTTACAATCCGGTCCATCCGGCTTGCCAGCTGTTCACTGTGCGTCACAACAACCATTGTCAGCTGACGCTTTTCATAAAGTTTCTGAAACACCCAGTAGATCCCTTCCGAGGTCCGGCTGTCGAGATTCCCGGTCGGTTCATCTGCGAGCAGCAGCTTCGGTTCCATCACCAGGGCGCGGGCAATGGCAACCCGTTGTTGTTCGCCACCCGACAACTGGCCCGGTTTATGGGTCAGACGATGCGCCAGACCGACTTCATCTAGCAGTTCAGTCGCCCGGGAGCGAATTTCATTTTCTTCCATCCGGGCGATCAGGCCAGGCATCAGAACGTTTTCAAGAGCCGTAAATTCAGGCAACAGCTGATTGAACTGGAACACGAAACCGACCGTACGGTTCCGAAACCGGTCGAGATCGTCGCCGTTCAGGGAGAAAACATCCTGACCTTCGACTGAAACCTTCCCTGTGGTCGGCCGATCAAGGGCACCGAGTATATGCATCAGGGTCGTCTTGCCGGCACCGGAGGCACCGACAACAGCGACTTTTTCTCCGGCCGCAACGGTCAGGTTTATATCATGGAGAACATCAACCTGCTTATTGCCGATACCGTAACTTTTATTCACTTCTTCAACCCTGACCATAACAACACCTATTCATAACGCAACGCCTCGGCCGGATCCATCCGGGCCGCATGCCAGGCCGGATAAATCGTCGCCAGGAGCGAAATAATCATGGCCATGGCTGCAATCGCAATAACATCGCTGGCCAGAACGACCGACGGGAACTGTTCCATACCATAAACCGCCTGATCAAAGATCCGGATTCCGAACAGGCTTTCAATCCACTTGATAATCGGATCGGCATTAACAGCCAGAAGCAGCCCGAGCAGAGTTCCGAGCGCTGTTCCGAGCGTTCCGATGACAAGACCTTCCAGAACGAAAATGCGCATCACGCTGACCGCGTTTGCCCCCATCGATCGCAACACCGCAATGTCACGGGTTTTCTCCATGACGACCATGATCAGGGTCGTTGCGATATTGAAGGCCGCGACCAGCACAATGATGCCAAGAACAATGAACAGGCCGAGCTTTTCGAGACGCAGGGCCGACAGAAAGGAACCGAACATATCCTCCCAGGATCGGACCGACAATGGATAACCAAGTTCATCGCGCAAGGTTGAAGCGACCTATTTGGCCTGTTCAAAGGAAGCGACTTCGAGTTCAAGCCCGGAAACCTTGTTTTCAAAGTCAAAAAACCGCTGCGCTTCGCTCATCGAGATATAGGCAAAAAAGGTATCGAAAAAACCACCATGCTGATTAAATATCCCGACGACCTCGAACGGCTTCATCTTCGGGATCATGCCGAATGGCGTAATCGTAAACATCGGCGGGATGATATTGATCTTGTCACCCAGCGTTACGCCCAGGGTTGATGCCGAATCGCCGCTGATGACAACCCCCGGAAGCTTCCGATCAGTCGCAAAAACCAGCTGACCAACCGGCATATCGGCCAGGGTCATCATCCTGTCAGAAAATATCCGGTGTCCCTGTTCCACCCCTTTCACACTGACCGCTGCCACGTTGTTGTGCGACAACAGCATCGCATGCCTGGAGACAAACGGCGTAACCCTGGTAACCTCCGGAGATGCATTCCTGACCTGATCGATGACCTCCTGGTAGGAGTCAATGCCGCCGCCATGCTTCTGAATCAGAATATGCGACACATTGCCGAGGATCTGCTTGCGGACACCGTCGTGGAAACCGGTCATGATCGCCAGAACCAGAATCAACGAGGCAACCCCGAGGGTCACTCCGCCGATCGAAATAAAGGATATAACCGAAATAAAGGTCTGTTTCCTCTTGGCGCGCAGGTAGCGCATGCTGACGAACCATTCGAAATTCATGACAGGATACCGGGCACCTTAAACCTGTTTCCGCAACTGCGGAAAGAGAATGACGTCCCGGATCGATGCCGAATCGGTCAGCAGCATGACCAGTCGATCAATGCCGATCCCCTCGCCGGCGGTCGGTGGCAGACCGTATTCCAGGGCGCGGATATAATCCTCGTCCATGGCGTGGGCTTCGTCATCACCCGCTTCCTTCTCTTTCAGTTGATCCTCAAACCGACCTTTCTGGTCAATCGGATCATTAAGCTCGGAGAAGGCATTGGCCAACTCGCGGCCGACGATAAAGAGTTCGAAGCGATCAACCACCTCCGGATTTTCATCGTTGCGGCGCGACAGCGGCGACACGTCGGTCGGGTACTCGGTGATAAAGACCGGGTTCCAGAGTTGCGGTTCGGCAACTTCATCGAAAATTTCGGTCAGGAGCTTGCCGTGGCCAATGCTCTTGTCGAGTTCGAGACCCTTCTCGTTAGCAAAGTCGAGCAGTTTCGGCCGATCGTCCAGATCCGCCATCTCAAGGTCACTGTATTTGACAATCGCTTCACGGACAGTCAGCCGCTCCCAGGGCGCCGAAAGATCAACGTCCTTACCGCCATAGGGGAATTTGAGTGCGCCGACGACCTGTTCGGCGACATGACAGATCAATCGCTCGGTAAAGTCCATCAGGTCTTCGTAGGTCGCATAAGCCTGATAGAACTCCATCATCGTAAATTCCGGATTATGCTGGATCGAGATCCCCTCGTTGCGAAAGTTGCGGTTGATCTCGAAGACCCGGTCAAAACCGCCGACGACCAGACGCTTGAGATAAAGCTCCGGTGCGATCCGCAGGAACAGGTCCATCTTCAGGGTGTTGTGATGAGTGACGAACGGCTTGGCGGTGGCGCCGCCGGCGATCTGCTGCATCATCGGGGTCTCGACTTCGAGGAAGTCATTCTCCTGCATATACTCACGGATCAGGCGAATGATCGCGGAGCGCTTGCGAAAGACCTCGCGAACATCCGGGTTGACGATCAGATCGACATAACGCTGCCGGTAGCGGGTTTCGACATCGGTCAGACCATGCCATTTTTCCGGTAGTGGTTGCAGTGACTTGGTCAGGATCCGGACGGATGATGCGCGCAAAGACAATTCATCTGTCTTGGTCCGGAACGGTTGGCCGGAAACGCCGATAATATCACCGACATCAAACTTGCGAAACTGCTCGAAGTGATCATCGCCAACTTGCTGTTTTGCAATATATATCTGCAGGCGCCCGGAGCGATCCTGAAGTTGGACAAAAGCTGCCTTGCCGAAATCACGCATCGCCATGATCCGGCCAGCCACGGTGTATTCAGTCTCGGTTGATTCGAGCGCTTCCTTGCCATGCTCGGCATGCGCCGCATGAACATCAGCCGTGACGTGGGTCGTCCTGAAGTCGTTGGCAAACGGGTTATTCCCCTGCTCGCGCAGTTCGTCGAGCTTGGCCCGGCGTTGCTGCAAAAGTTCGTTCTGTTCGTCCATTAAGCCGTTTCCCTTGTAGTGAGCATAATATTAAAAATGCATTCAATTCAGTTTGTGAAAAAAGTCCAGTTATAATCTGCGGCAAATACGTTGCCGAACAGGTCAGCTACAGGATGTGCCCCGCCGACACCATCTCCGGACAATGTTGCTTTATAGGTCTCACCTGCCTGTAACGGATCATTAGTCGTATCAATCTGGAATTCGTATTCTCTATCATTGGCATCGACAACAGCGACACTTGATGGGACAACAACGTTGCCCGTGCTGTCCACAAAAGAGATATTTGATACATCGATATTGCCGTTACCGGGATCCATTGATTCACTGAAAACTACGCGCACTGCAGTGGTGGCAGCGGCTGAAACCGTTTCACCGTTGGCAGGCGTTGTGCTCACTATGCTTGCCGGAGTCAGGTCACGAACAATCAAAACGTTTGCAACTGCCGGATCGGTGCCGTCAACATTGTCAATCGATACGGTCGCCCTATGAACACCGGAAGCAAAGCCTGAAAAAACGGCCGTCCAGTCAGACGATGTTGCAGGAGTCTGCAGCGTAACCGAACCCGAGGTAACACTTGAACTCACGACATAATCAGTTTCGCGCGTTCCATCAATCGTGACAACTGGAAGAGTGTCATCAGGTGTCGGGTAGAAATAAGGCACAACTCCGAAAAACCCCGGTATAGGGTTCGAAGGAGGAGTCGCCGTCGTAATCGCCAGTTGCGGCGCCGTCAATGGATCGGCAACTGTGTCAACAATAATCTCTGCAGTCGCATACGCTGCTTCGTCGGTGTAGTTCCCGCAATTATCGGTGTCCAATGGTTTTGTCTGATCGCAACCTCTAACAAAAACGTTATACGTGTTATCAGCCAAAAAATCATAATCAACAAACCAGACATTGGCATTCACATCATCGACAAATGTCCAATCAGTTGAATCAAGGGGATTACAGATATTAACACCGTCTTCTATGCAGAATTGAACTTTCGCCCCAAGCTCACCAACTGTGCCGGCAAGAACCTGTGAAGTGGTTAATGTCGGGGTTCGGTATTGGTCAAACGACACCGCAGGTCCCGTAATATCAAGAATCACAAATATGGTGAGAATGTTCGTATTACCGACCGAATCGGCGGCCTCGATCGCGATTGAATTGACACCTTCAACCAGGTTTGAAACAGAGACACTCCAATCTCCAGTGTTGCCACCGGGATAGACCGGATCACTGACAGTCGTCGCAGTGAATGCCGTAGCCGAAATCGTAACCTGGCCACCCGGCACCAGCAGTCCATCTTCATCCCGGTCAAAATATTCACCGGTCAATGTCACCGTCGCATTAGGATCATTTGTTGTCGTTCCCGGACTTCCTTTAAAAGTGATCGCAGGAGCAAGCAAATCGCCGTCTTCGGCGCCACCACAGGCAAAAAGCAGGGACAGCACAAAAAGAACCAGCAGACATCTGCACAAACTTGGTATGTTAATTGACATTGTTTCCCAATTCATCCATCACGACCTGCTCAGCAGGTAAGCCTCAATAAAACCGTCAAGATCACCGTCAAGAACGGCGTCGGTGTTGCCAACTTCATGCCCGGTCCGGTGATCCTTGACCATCCTGTAGGGATGAAGAACATAAGAGCGGATCTGGCTGCCCCAGCCGATCTCTTTTTTCTCGCCGGCCAGCACTTCGGCCTCTTCCTCTTTTTTCCGCAGTTCCATCTCGTACAGCCGGGATTTCAGCTCCTTCATCGCGGCCGACCTGTTTTTGTGCTGGCTGCGCTGGCTCTGGCAGGAAACCACAGTATTGGTCGGCAGATGGGTAATCCGGATCGCCGAGTCGGTTTTGTTGACATGCTGCCCGCCGGCGCCACTGGCCCGATAGGTATCGACCTTGAGGTCCTTTTCATTGATCTCGACGTCAATATCATCCGGCAATTCGGGGAAAACGAAAACAGAGGCGAAAGAGGTATGTCGTTTGGCATTCGAGTCAAACGGAGAAATCCGTACCAGGCGATGAATCCCCATCTCGGCCCTTAGCCAGCCGTAAGCGTAATCTCCCTCAACGGTAAAGGTCGCACTTTTCAAACCGGCTTCATCCCCCGGTTGATAGTCGGTGATTTCTGTCTTGAAGCCGCGCTTTTCGCAGAACCTGAGATACATCCGGAAGAGCATATCGGCCCAATCCTGAGCCTCGGTGCCGCCGGCGCCGGCATTGATGCTGAAGATAGCGTCAAAGCTGTCATGTTCGCCGGAGAGCATGCGGGCGAACTCCATCTGATCGATCTTCTTGTCAAGGTCGGGCAGGAGCGCCTGGATTTCGGAGAGAGTCTCTTTATCTTCGCCCTCTTCGCCAAGTTCAGCAAGAACCATCAGGTCATCAAGTTCCTGCTGGGCATTGCTCCAGTCTTCGACAATCTTCTGAAGCCGGGTTCTTTCCTTCAGAACCTCCTGAGCCTTATCTCCCTGGTCCCAGAATTCGGGACGGGCAATCTCGGCGTCGAGCTCGGAAACTCGTTCTCGTTTCTCGTCGACGTCAAAGATACCTCCTCAGCTCGACCAGCTTTTCCTTCAGATTCTCCAGATGTGAATTCTCGTCCCGAAACATTTACCAGACTCCATGCGGAAATTTGAATGAGGGATTATAACGGGTTGAATGCTTCAGGGCAAGGTATCTTTCGCCAGTCTGAAACCGCTCATCTACGTAGTCTGCTTTGCCAAAACCAGACCATGCTGATCATAGTGAAAAGGAGAGGAAAAACATCACCGAATCGACCATAGAAAGTTGTTCCGGAGAGGAACTGAACAGGCTCGGTCAGGGTTGCATCACGGAACAGTCCGGATTGGGATTTGACCGATCCGTCCGGAGCAATAAATGCAGAAATCCCGGTATTGGCAGAACGGACCAGCCAGCGCCGATTTTCGACCGCCCGGAAACGGGCCATCGCCAGGTGCTGGTAAGGCGCCGAAGAGGTTCCGAACCAGGCATCATTGGTAATATTGACAAGCAGCTTGCTTCCGGCCCGGCAATAGGATCGGGCCAATTCCGGAAAAATAGCTTCGTAACAGACAAGAACGCCAATTTCCTGGCCGGCAAAATCGAGGGTTTCTATCTTGCCAGCAGAAAAATCGCCGATACCGTGAACCAGTTTATCAATGAACGGCATAAATTCACCAAACGGTACATATTCACCGAATGGTACCAGGTGGACTTTATCGCTGCGACCGGTAATTTGGCTTTCGGGTGAGATCATGAAGGCACTGTTGTAAAAACGGTAGCGGTCGGCATCGACCCTTTCATAGGCCGGGCTTCCGGTGAGTAGATGGACCTTGGTCGCTCCGGGGAAATCGAGAACCCGCTGTTGCAGTTTTGTACGATCCTGCAAATAAAAGGGGGTCGCACTTTCCGGCCAGACAACGAGCTTCGATCCACCGACGATCGCCTCCTGTGAAAGACGGAGATATTTTTCAACCGTAACGCTCTGGAGGTCGGGCGACCATTTGATACTTTGGTCGATATTCCCCTGAATCACCGATACCCGGTGGGATTGTCCTGTGACCGCCGTTGAGTTTAAACGGAACTCACCGTATAACATAGTCGCCGTAAGAAGGAGGATAAACAGCAGGATGTATCGCCCCTGCCGAAAACGCTTCCGACGATCAGCAAGCCATTGAATCATCGAGGCGACAACTGCGTTACCGAGAATCAGAAGGCCACTGAGACCATATACCCCGACAAGGTCTGCTGATTGAATCAATCGCAAATCGTCATGTTGTGAGTATCCGAGCAGAACCCAGGGGAAACCGGTCAAAAAAGTACTTCGCAAAAGCTCGAAAGCGACCCAGATGACCGGCAAGGTGAGAGCATAGGGGTAATCGAGCCGCTGCCGGATTCGACCGGCCAACCAGGTCGACAAACCGAAAAAAAGAGCGAGGTAGGCAACCAGAATCAAGTAGGCAATCAGGGACAGAAAAGGATGGAGACGACCATAGGTCACCATCACAATATTGAGCCAGTACAGGGTAATGCCGAAAAAAGTGATCCCGGCTGCGTAACCGCATAAAAATGGCCGGCGTTGAAGCACCAGCAAGAGAGGAACCAGGCCGAACCAGGCCAGCAACGAAATATCCGGAAACGGAAATGCGGCCGCGAGAAGTGCGCCGGAGAACGCCGAAAGAAAGATGTCGAGCCAGAAACTGCGGGTCATCAATCAGCTTTCTTCATCCGGCTGCTGGCGGATAATGCGAACCTTGTGGATTTTTCGGCCATCTGACTCGACAACAGACAGATGCAGTGCGCCATCATCAACACTGTCACCATCTTCAGGAACCTTATTGAACAGATGCATCACATAACCACCGACCGTATCAAACTTGTCCCGTTCAATCTCAATATCGTAATACTCTTCAAGATCATCCAGATCCATACTGCCATCAACCAGAAGAGAACCATCCTTTTCGACAATCAGCTGGCTTTCTTCAACATCGTATTCATCCTGAATTTCGCCGACGATTTCCTCGAGAAGGTCCTCAATTGTTACCAGGCCGGAGGTACCACCATATTCATCAACAACAATGGCGATATGAACCCTTTTGGTTCGGAAATCCTGAAGAAGTGATTCAATCTTCTTCGATTCGGGAATAAAGTATGGCGGGCGCATTACCTTTCCCAGCTCGGTCGAATCCGGATCCTCGCCCCAATGGCGCAACAGATCCTTGGCGTAGATAAACCCGAGAATCTTGTCATTGGTTCCTTCGTAAACCGGTAACCGCGAATGCCCCGAATCGTTAATCGTCTTGAGAACATCCCCCAGGGTCGCTTCACTGCTACAACTGACCATCTCGGTTCTCGGCACCATAATTTCCCGGACAATTGTCTCACCGAATTCGAAAATCGAATGCAGCATCCCGCCTTCGTCTTCATTGATGATGCCCTGTTCCTCCGATTCGTTAATAATCTCCTGAAGATCCTTTTCGGAAGAAACCCGCTGCCGACGGGGCCAGATACGATTCAATACACTATATATCATGTTATTCTGCTGATTCTGATCGTCACCGTCCAAGCGACCTCCTAATTAAAAACCAGATAAATGAAATAGGTTACAACGAACCCGAGTACGGATCCGGCAATGACCTCTCCATAGGTATGAATGCCTAATAATAACCTGCTATGGCTGACAAGAAAAGCGACAAGAAAAACCAGGCTGACCAACACAATTCCGGAATGCGACAGCAAAACCGATGTCGCAATCGAGAACGAAACGGCAGCATGGCCGCTCGGCATTCCGCCATGAAGCGGCACTCCCCGGCCGAAGCCGGCTTTCAGCAAGACGACAACGATGACAACAATGATCAGGGAGACGACCGAGACAATTGGCACAATCTGTTCAGTACGACCCAGTTCCGTCTCGATAACGGGAAAAAAGTAGTGGGAAAATGCGAAAAATCCCATAACAACTGCGCCAATACTGGCGACCAGAACCGCTCCGGCGGCCAGGTCTTTGGCCTGGCGTGCCAGGGGGTGATATTCCGGAGAAACCAGATCAATCACAACTTCAATCGCGGTATTGACAAGTTCGGCAAACAGGACGAGAGTGATGGCAAAGGTGAGCAGAATAAAGTCAAGAGCCGACAGTCCGAGCAGCAGAGCTGCCAGCAAAACAGCGACGGCAACAAAGAAATGCAAGCGCAGGTGACGCTCGTTCTTGGCGGCCCAGAGGATCCCTTCAATCGCACAGTTGAGACTTTCAAGCCAGTTTTTCGGTTTCATGACAGTTTGTCAGGTTTGCAAGATAAATTCACGTTCGACAACTGCATAAATCTCGCGCTCCTTCTCTTCCATGATCAGCGCCTGCTGCGCGGTCCCCCGTTCATGGTCGTATCCGAGCAGGTGCAAGATCCCGTGCAGAAGCAGAAAGTAGAGTTCGCTGACAAACGGGCTATCGGCTTCGGCCGCGTCACGAGCTGCGGTATCAGCCGAGATAACAACATCCCCGAGAAGTTCAGGATGCAGTTCGCTCCCCTCACCTTCCTGCATGGCAAAAGAAATAACGTTAGTCGGTTTGTCCCGATTGAGATAGTCCCTGTTAATCGCCCGGATCTCATCGTCATCTACGACAAGAACCGAAAGTTCCGATTCAGGACAGCCCAGATCGGTCAATATCCGATGAGCTACCTTTTCCAGGTTTTCGACCGCTATCGGGTGCTTTTTTTGCCTGTTCTCGATCCGTATCATCACTCTGCTTTTTATCAGCGGCTGATTTCTTGCCGTTGCCGTTCTTTTTTTCCTTGCCGACTTTCTTCTCCTGGCCTTTTTCCTTCGCCTTCAGGTTCTCTTTGTAGACCGGTTCAGGATAGTCAACACGGTGATGGAAGATACCGGCCAGGATTTTTTCGAAACTGATGGCAATTTTATTGACATCCTTGAGGGTCAATTCGCATTC